>DASRJJ010000098.1:0-6889 GCA_035649555.1 Saccharimonadales bacterium (SeqCode) | reverse complement strand
AGGTATGGTAACGCCTGATATTCGGTACTCTGCAACATATACACCAAGGTTATTGGGTACCGCCACGAATACAGACTAAGCAGCCGGCGCATCAATAAACTCCTGTACTGCCTTGGTTACTTCTGCCGGACGATCGACATGCACAAAATGGCCAGCGCCGGGCAACAGTTCTAATGTTGAACCAGTAATAAGTTGGTGGTAGGCTTCGCCAAACAAGGGCGGCGTTTGTTCATCGGCTTCGCCGTACATAAGCAGCGTTGGGACAGTAAGCTTGGCGGTGTCTTCGCGCACGTCATCGGTAACAATCTTTTTAAACGTTTCTTGTAAATGCTCAGCCACAAGCATGTCGGATCCAACGCGGCTATATACCTTACGGCGTAATTTTTGCTTAACAGATGTGGGCAACGGCGAACTAAGCGCTTTTCCAATTTTGGTAAACACACGCATGGCCTTAACCCGGCCCTTATATTCGCCCCGAATGCCCGCTGCCGCCAGCAGTACCAGCTTGGTTGACTGCAGTACGCCACTAGCCAAGCCGCGAATAGCAATCGCGCCGCCATTGGAATGCCCAACAAGAGCATGCACTTGGCGCTTGTCAATTTTCTCCAAAAAATGCCGTACAAATTGGGCGTAATCGGCTAACCCCCAGGCTGTTTTGGGCGCCTCAGTACCGCCAAAACCTGGCAAATCTACAACAATAACCTGCTGTTTTTTAGCTAGTGTGCTAGCGAATTGTCTCCAGCCCGCCGAATTATCGCCCCATCCATGCAAAATAAGTACTACTTTACCCTTACCCTCTAAGGTGTACTGTGTCAGCAAAGAATCAACAACAACTTGCATGCCCTTATTATAAACAAACTACGGTGAAACCCGTAGTTTGTTTGATCCTTTGGTAAAGTTACAGTGAAATACCTTGCAGTTCGGCAGGCAGGTCCTCTGCCGGTACGCCTGGCCCTAAAATCGATTCATAAAAACTGTTAAGCAGATCAATTATAGGCTTAGCACCTTCTGGCTTTTCTACCGTGAATTCTTTGTTGTAGTCTTTAAACGCCATTCGGAAGTTAAAAGTTCCTTCATCGTTTTGCATGGCAAAGCTAACCTGTGTAAACAGTTTGGTGTCTTTGGCGATCCAGACATCCAGCGGATACTGCGACAGGTTTGCATCCTTTAGGCTGTCTTTGATACCTGTGAACATCTCTGGGGTAAAGCCAAAGCTCTCTATCTTGGCAGCTTCTACAGCAGACACAAAGCCTTGCAGCTTGTCGTTATCGATCGTTACTTTGTAGTGGTGGCTGTCGGTACCATTAATCTTTTCGCTGGCTAGCGTTTCTTTAACGGTAAGGAACTGATTTTCTTCGTAGGCTGTCGCAAGCTTTTGGCGGTCGGCATCGGAAAGTTTAAAGTTCGTCGACGTGCCAGTCGTTTCCTTGAGGAGGCTGTCGTTGATCTCAAACCACTGGTCGTTAACTTCGTTAAGAAGCGGCGCGTACATAGCTGCCATTTCGTTGCCGCTTTGTGCCATAAGTTCTGGCAGCCCGGCAAGGCCGCCAACTTTGGCATACAATGTCTTACCATCGAGGCTGCGTACATCGACAGTCACCTTGGTTACTATGGCATCGATGCTGGCGCTTACCGTAAATTTGCCATCTTGGTCGGACGCACCACTAAAGTCGGCCGAGAAAGTGTCGTCGCTCCCCTCTTCTTTTACAGACAACGAACCCTCAAAACTGCCAGATTTAGCCTTTTCGGTAGAGAAAGAATTAACTAAAGCAGTCTTTAGTACATTTTGCGGCTTGTTTGGCACCATATAGCCAAAGTAGTAGGCAGCCGCGCCGCCGCCGAGCAGCAATATTCCAGCAACGACACCAACAATCAGGCCCAACAACTTCTTTTTGCCGCCGGTTGGTGCCTGTGGGACATCGGTGGAGGTTGAATCCTTCATGAATGCCGGCATTTCATCTTCGGAAACCGGCGTAGGGCTTGGGGCAGGAGGTGTAGGAGCGGCCGGGTCGGGGGTTGAAGCGTCAACGACGTTACTTGCCCCTCCACTGCCTGGCTGGGTGCTGTTATTTTCGTCAGACATCGAGATATCGCCTGCGGTCTTATCTGTCCCATCGGACGGAGGAGTGTTTGTGTTGTCTTGCGGTTGATTTTCGTCAGGATTTTTTTGCGGATCCACGCTGTACCCTTCTAGAGTTATACTAATAATATTTAAAGTATACACTATCTGTACAGCTGACTACTTTGCGAGCGCTATTGAAGTTGGTTTAGGCGTTGCTGGAGTTCGGCAGCGGTAATGCTTTCGGTAGGCACCGGGGTTGCGACACGTACATCGTAACTGTTAAATTTTTGACGGAAGTCAGTGGCTGGTACGTATACTTCGGTAATCTGTCTGGCACGCACATCAACGGTAATTTGTACCGTCAACGGGTCGCCCTGGTAATCGTTGGGGTCAATTTGTTCTAAATCATGTAGGCCAATTTGTTTGGCAAATTCCTTTACAAGATGTACATATGGAATAGTCTGAAGCTTTACTTCGTAGGTGTAATATAGCCGGCCGTTTTTGGATTCTTTTTTAACATCTTTAAACGACGGTTCGTACACGCCCTCGGAACGAATTTGCTTGATAAGCCCCTGGCGTTGGGTGGGGTTGAGGTCGCCAATTGGCACTGGCATCGACCCGAGCGGCGAGGTTAGTCCAAGCACTGTTTGGCTGAGCAAAGGCGAAGTAGCCCCTTGGTTTTCGCTTTTAGCCCAGACATTGATGACTTTTGATAGGTCTAGCGGGCCACCTTGGGCATCGGTGCGCTCGGTTTGAATATGCGCATAGCGTGTGTAGTCAGCCCCCAATGTGCCCATAACGTCGGTAACTACCACTGTACCGCCCTGCCGCAATGTCGTTTGGGACAGCGCTCGGTTGTCGGCGCCTAAACTAAATTGCATATGCTGTTCTAGCGACGCTTCGCCTTGTGTCATCGTCGACGATAACGCTACACCAGAAGTAGCAAGGCTTTGCTCTATCGTCTTCCAAAATACGTGCTCTGGCCGTACGGATAATTTACACCACCACGCAGCGCCCGAACCCACTAGCAATACGGCCCCAAAAACAACTAACCAATGCACCCGGTACTTTTTAGAGAACAACTTTTTAAACATGGTTCTATTGTAGCAGCTTATTTAGATCTGCGGCGCAAGGTCGCCGCACCCAGCATAATGGATACAGTAGCAAAGCCGAGCACTACTGCGACATCTTGATAAAATTCGTTCGGCAGACTGGCGTGTTTGGCTACCAAACTCATTGCCTCAACCGCATAAGTAAGCGGCAGTGCATTTGCGGCAACATGCAGCACATCGGGCAGTTGCGACACGGGCACCAAAAGGCCGCACAACAATAGTTGTGGCAAAATAATTGCTGGCATAAACTGCACGGCTTGGAATTCGCTGCGCGCAAACGCACTGGCAAACAAACCAAGCGCAGCACCCAGCAAGGCATCACACAAAGCGATGGCTAGCAGTGCCCACAACGGCCCTGCAACATCCAACCCATACAAATATACGGCTGCCAAACTGGCTAGCAAAGCTTGCATAATGGCTAATAGCCCGAAGGCCTTGGCGTAACCGAGCAAAATATCGAGCTTGCCAATGCGCGTCGCTAACAATCGTTCTAGCGTACCACCTGTGCGCTCACGCTGCATGGTAATTGACGTTACTAAAAACATAGTGATAAACGGGAAAATCCCCAGCAGCGGCGGGCCTATAAAATCAAACATCACATCGTTATCGCTATACATCCAGGCCAGCAAGCCCAGCAGCACAATCGGAACTGCAAACAGAAGACCAAGAGTACGCTTATCGTGGCTCAGCTGCCGCAACACCCGTTTGGTTGTCGCTAAAACAAGGCCTAAATGCATCAGGCGCTACCCCCGGCTAGTTTGAGAAACGCCGCTTCGACGCTTTGCGTGCTGCTTTTCTGTAAAAGGTCTATTTTAGCGCCACTATTTAGCACCTTACCGTCACGCAACAGTAAAATATCCTGGCAACGCTCGGCTTCATCCATAACATGGCTCGAGATCACCAGCGTGCGCCCCTGCCGGGCCAAATCATTAAATAAGGCCCACAATCGTTCGCGCAGCACTGGGTCTAGCCCAACTGTTGGCTCGTCTAAAACAAGTAATTCTGCATTGCCCAAAAGCGCCACAGCCAACGACACCCGTGCTAACTGTCCGCCGGACAAGCTACTGGTTAATTGATTGGTCTGCGGCGTCAAGTCAACTTGTTTGAGTACAGCATCAACCTCGGCCTTGCCCAGCCCAAAAATCTTGGCAAAATATTCCACATTTTGGCGCGTTGTCAGGTCGCCATACACCGCTGGTGACTGGGGTTGGTAGCCAATCTTGCTCCTTAAGGCTGGATCGCCTACATGCAGGCCTAAAATTTTGAGCGATCCGTTTGTGGGCATTTGCACGCCAATGACAGTACGCATTAGTGTGGTTTTGCCCGAACCGCTTGGCCCGATTACGCCAGTCACCTTACCCTTCTCAATCCTAAAAGACACGATGTCAAGTGCACGGGTATGCCCCTTAGTAACGCTCAAATCCCTAGCCTCAATCGCGGCTTGCTGCATATTTTATTATTGTAGCAGGCCGAAGTAGCAATAATCATCCGTTTCATTTATAGTCGGAGTTATGACACAACCAGGCGAACAAGAACCACAACCAGACTTATCAACAGCCATTCTTG
This sequence comes from Saccharimonadales bacterium (SeqCode), assembly GCA_035649555.1. GTDB lineage: Bacteria > Patescibacteriota > Saccharimonadia > Saccharimonadales > UBA4665 > DASRJJ01. The sequence goes on along the minus strand of DASRJJ010000098.1, from coordinate 2,149 downwards.
AACTAGGCATGACCGAAGTCCCCATGTACGGCGACAGAGGACGAGCAATCCAGCAGGGATACAGCAACCCGATTATTGAACGTGTAATGGAGCTACGGGCGCAGGGCATAGAGCGTGCGGGGACAGAGTATGCCGTTATTGCCCGTTTTGAACGACCAGATGTTGAAAACGCTCGCGGCGAAGGAACGACAATTCCATTCGGCTTTTTCCTGACTACAAACTTATTTTCTGGCCTTCATAGAATGGGGTTAAAACCTTCCGTTAATATCATTCTGTACGACAACGAGATGGTGGCGCCCTTTAGTATGCAGGATCCTGATGTAATTCCGGACGTTAAACTGCTTATTGATGCCGTCCCCCAAGGGGGCGAGGGCGATTCACCGCCCACAACCCTTTATCACGTCGCTCTTTTGCCTATTACTCGACCTGAGTAATATCATCAAAAAGCCCTTCCATAAAAGAAGGGCTTTAACATGAATCTATTTGGTGGAGCTATGGGGACTCGAACCCCAGACCTCTTGCATGCCATGCAAGCGCTCTAGCCAACTGAGCTATAGCCCCAAAACTAACGTGCGCCCCAGCGCCTATTAGCGTTGATATGTAGCCAAGTATACCATATGCACTGCTCTCTGTCATCTAGTAGGGACTTGGTTGCCGGCAGTTCACAACTCGGGGACTGCGGCTTTTAATTCTTCTGGGATCACAAAATGACTGTCTTCTGCCCCGCGCAAAGCTTCCTTGGCATTCCTAAAATCGCCCAAAACCTCACCGATTTCCGTGTAAGGAATTTCGGGGGTTTGCAGGCCGAGCTGTGCAGCTCCTTGCCGAAGCGTAGCCCCAAATGCGGTAACCCCCACCAACAGATGAGTTGGTGTAATTCTTCTTACTAAGGAGCGTGGGAAATCCAGGGTTGCTTCACCATTAGAATTAAGACGTAATATATTTTCCTGCCCAACTGCGAGTCTTGGCCAACGAATACCCAAAGCCATACTTATGTGGTTTGGTTTCTGACTAGCCTCCGGAGACCAATCCTTGAACCCTGGGAGCATGTCGAGCATCTTGTCTGCAAATGAAAGATCATAATTTGCAGTTGTCCAAGAACCGCTTCTAATAGAGTAATTTTCTTCGTCCAAATATAAGCTGGAATCCAGCGATTGTTTGGTTGGCAATTCATGGCTAACCCTTCCCGGGGTTACTACTGGCTCATAGCCTTTTTCATCGACGATTGCTACCGTAGTATCGTGCAAGATCCAGCACAGATTGGCTAACATTTTTTGCCGGGGGTCTAGTTTTTGCATTTGCTCTGCAGAAAACGCGAGTGTCATAATAAATCAAACTATACAGATTAATGGATAGACTGTCAAGAATGTCCCTACACAAACCACTAGAGCAAACGTTTGCTGCGAGCTACCCATACCACACATACATTAATAAAGACTGTAGCTGCAATGAGACCCAGCAAAACCCAGGTCTCTTCCTGGAAAGGTAACGGAATGTTCATGCCGTATAAACCAAAAATCATGCTGGGCAGCATGATGAGCACGGTTATGATAGTTAGCAATTTAATTGTACGGTTTACGTTGTTGGTGCTAATGGAGCCATAAGCCTCACGGATGTTGACTACCGATTTAATGTTGGAGTTGCAGGCTTCAATGGATTGTTCGTTGTTGAGCAGTAAGTCCTCGACGATATCTTGGTCTTCGGCAAATAGCGGCATGTAGCGCCCCAGCAGCAAGCGGCGCAGTGTGGCGTTGGTGGGCATAAGCGCTGTCAAGAATTCGTTTAGCTCGTCCTCTATCATCACAAAATCCACGAAATCTTGGTTGCGAATATCGTGCCCGCGCAGACGCGAGCGAATCAGTTTAATCTGTTTGCTGGTTTTACTAATAAATCCGTCATATTGTTCGACAATTTGCCCCAAAATTTGGAGCACTAGCTTGGCGCGCTGGGTGGTGGCAAACTCAATTTTACTGCCCAAAAAGGCATCGAGCGGCGGCAAGCGGACCAGTGATACGGTAATCAAAAAATCTCTGCCAAAAATAAACAGCAGGGGGACTGTCTCGATTTCGCCATCTGGGTTTTGGTAGGCAAAACGCACGAAAATGTAGCTTTGGTCGTCTTCTTTCTCGAGACGGGGCATTTCGTCTTC
>DASRJJ010000097.1:0-4070 GCA_035649555.1 Saccharimonadales bacterium (SeqCode) | reverse complement strand
TACACTGACGCAGGCGTGCTTGTTTCATCCACAACTAGCAACGATAACTTATGGACAAGCACTGGCTGGCGCACAGCAACATTTAGTAGCGCTATCGCGGCTCAAACGACTAATCGCTTTGTCTACGTCGGCATATTGGTTAATGGTTACTCTAGTGGCCCTACCCTTCGTTGGTTTAATTGTGAATCTGATGATCTCGTTGGGCCCGGAGTCGGCGTCACTAACCGGCGATCTTTCTATAATGGCGGGCCAACGACATTTCCAGCCTCTTTTAACCCTGCTTCGTATGGTACACTGAACTCCTTTATTCCTTTAGTGGGACTTGCATAAAAAATAAAATTTGTTAAAGGCAACCATGAAATTGGTTACATAGAATGGTTTTTCTTTGTGCCGGGTCTGCTAGCCCTCGTCCGGAGAAGTGTTGGTATCTATAGACGCAAATTCAATGTCCAAGTCCCCTGGAAATGTAAAATAGCGAATCCTAACGGTATCAAGGCCATGTTCATCGGTTCCTTGGCGTAGCAAAAAGACGTTTTTTGCCTTGCCAGGAACAGAGTTATGGGCATACACTCTTGCGGTGCCGACAACACCGATGAAATGCAGGTCTGATACATCTTTTACTTCGCAAATATGACCTTCTAATACCCTAACCTTACCGCTTAAACGTTTAATAGTGCGGTCGGTAAATTCTTTAATATGCTGTGCATCGGCTTCGGCTTGGGTAGCTCGGTCCTCGGCTGCGCGTTTGGCGACGTTTAACCTTTTATTCGCTTGTTCAGCCGTAGAAAGACTGCCAAGTAATTCGGCCACTTTTTCACGCAGTTCTTCGACCTCTGGATCTTCAATGGTGACTTCAGTGGCAGTGACCATTGCCACTGAAGCCTCGGCATCGGCGGCCAGTTCCAAGGCAGCTGTAGCATCCGATTGCGCTTGTCTGTAATCGCCAAGTAGCTGATAAAATAGCGCATGCCATTCCTCGGGCAACTGTGCAGCCGCATAAGCAGCGGCATAAGACTCCGGTGATTGGGCTTGGCCTGGTACATGTTCTGGCATATAAGCAAAGATCATACCATAAATAACGCATAACACAAAAAAGACCCTCGGTAGAGTCTTTTTGTGTCCTACTTTTCTAAGAACTACATCCCCATCATGCCCGACATGTCTGGGGCAGCGGCTTCCTTCTTTTCGGGTACTTCTACCACTAAAGCGCCCATGGTCATGCTGGTGCCGGCAATTGAAACGGCGTTTAGCAAGGCTTCGCGGGTAACGCGGGCCGGGTCAACCACGCCTACAGCCTTAAGGTCGGTCAACTTGCTTGGGTCGTTGACGTTAACACCCATGCCTGGCTTGGCAGCACGAACCTGTGGCAGCCATTCGTCGGCGTTTAAGCCGGCGTTAGTAAGCAATACGCGGAACGGTTGTTCCAAGGCTTTGAGCAAGATAATCTTACCAGCGGCAATAGTCGCATCGTCTGTGTTGCTAATCGTGATGGTCGCGCTGAGGTTAACGAGCGTCACCCCACCACCCGGCACCACACCTTCGGCTAAAGCGGCTTTAACAGCGGCTACGGCGTCGTCCACGCGGAATTTCTTTTCCTCGATTTCGGTTTCGGTGGCGCCACCAACTTTAATGACGGCAACTTTGCCACCAAGTGCAGCGCGGCGCTTGTCGAGTTCGCTGCGGTCGTACCCGCTCGAGGCACTCGCCATTTGCGCACTAATTTGCTTAATGCGGGCATTAATGTCAGCCTGCGAACCAGCGCCTTCGATGATAGTCGTGGCGTCCTTGCCAACAATCACCTTGCGGGCCGAGCCGATCATACTCAACTCGACGGTTTCAAAGGTGTGGCCAAGATCTTCGGAAATAACCGTCGCCCCGGTCAAGATGGCGATGTCTTCCAAAATCTCCTTGCGGCGGTCGCCAAAGCTTGGCGCCTTAACGGCTACGGTGTTAAACACACCCTTGAGGCGGTTCAAAATGAGGGTAGCCAGCGCTTCGCCCTCAACTTCATCGGCAATTAGCACTAAGTCTTTTTTGCCAGCTTGAGCCAAACGCTCTAGTACGGGCAAAAATTCCTGGATTGAACTAATTTTTTTGTCGGTAACAACGACGGCAGGTTTGGTGTATACAGCTTCCATGCGGGCGGTGTCGGTAACCATGTAAGGGCTGGCGTAGCCTTTATCAAAAGTAAAGCCTTCAACAACCTCGGCCTCTAAGTTAAGGCCTTGACCTTCTTCTACAGTTACTACGCCGTCGCGGCCAACTTTGTCCATAACCTCGGCAATTAAGTCGCCGATTTGGGCATCGCCGGCGGAGATAGTCGCAACCTCGGCAATGCGCTTTTTGTTTGCGGCAATGTCTTCGCGCAAACCGTCCAGCTTAACGATTACGTCGTGAGCGGCAGCTTCCAAACCTTTGCGTAGCAGCATTGGGTTGTGGCCGGCGGCAATCAGCTTGTTGGCTTCGTTTAGGATGTGATAGGTCAAAACTGTTACGGTGGTGGTACCGTCACCGGCGACGTCGTTCATCTTGCTAGCGGCTTGCTTGATGAGCTCGGCACCAACGCGGTAGCCCAAGGTCTCGTCGTCAACATCACCCAATTCCACACCTTTGGCTACGGTCACACCGTCGTGCGTAACAGTTGGCGCGCCAAAACTTTTGCTAATGACCACGTTGCGGCCTTTGGGGCCCATGGTGGTTTTAACTGCATCGTACAAAATTTGTGCACCGGCAAGCACGCGCTTGCGGGCATCGTCGTCGTAGAACACTTTTTTAGCCATTATTTCTTCTCCTTCTTGTCTGCTAACAGTTTCTCGATTCTTGCTAGGGCCTCGTTAGCTTTTGCTATGCCGATTTCTACCCGGAAAGCCCATATCACAACCAGTACAAAGATTACTGCAGGTAACAATATGTCCATGCTTACTTAATCGTCGCCAGGACGTCCTCTTCTTTAACGAGCAAATACGGCTTGCCGTCAACCTTTACTTCGGTCTCGCTGTAATTTTTGTACAAAATGCGATCACCCACTTTGACGGTCATGGGCACACGCTCATTGTCGTCACCCACTTTACCGGGACCTACGGCCACAACCTTGGCAACTTTTGGTTTTTCGGTGGCGCCGTTTGGCAAAAACAAGCCACTGGCGGTTTTGGTACTTGCCTCTTCGGCAACGGCCACAATGTAATCGGCCAACGGATTAATGCTTGCGCTCATGTATAGCTCCTCCTTATTCGACAAAAGAACGTTAGCACTTAGGATACTTGAGTGCTAACGCATCAGCACTCACTATAATCGAGCGCTAACTCCCCTGTCAAGACTGTTGTGATTGCATGCACTGACTCAGTTGTTCAACGCCCGTTGCCGCCCATGGCTTTGTATTTCTTAAGAAAAGATTTTCAAAATTGCTGCGAACCTGCACTGAAACTATCCCATCATAAGTATCTGCAGACGGCCCCAAGATTGCTTGTGCGCACGCCACGGCTAGCTGCTGGCGAGCCGTTTCATAGTTCGAGAATCTTCTGACATCTTGTTTTATATCAGTTGGACCAAGCATAAGGTTAATACTTAGGCCACGGTCGGCTTCTAAAAGATACCGTGCAGCAATTCTAAAACCTGATGGGCCAATAGGTATACCCGCTACGGGCTGCCGGTTAGCAGCATACCGCGGGTCAGGATATTCGTTAAGGATGGTGTTGTGGCCAATATTTAAATTTGTCTTAACAAACCCCATGGCAAAATCTGGAGGTTCGGGGAACCTGGATCGTGTCCGCTTATTTGCAGGCGCCCAGCAGCGCAAAAGCACTCCTCGCTCATCCAGGATGGGCTCATAAAGAAAGCCAGGCAGTTCAAGTGTCTCAAATGAAGCAGAAACTGTAACAGAAAATTTGGACATAAACAAAATTATATCATTTTATTGTAATATTAAACTTTTTATGCTTAAATATAAATATGCTCGTCTCCAGTATTCCTGAAGCTCCAGAAATTCCTCCACATATCGTGGACATTAATTTCAATCAATATCCTATTAATAGCGCCCCTGCGTACATGGAGAGGACGGCGGGCAATACTGA
>DASRJJ010000096.1:0-3329 GCA_035649555.1 Saccharimonadales bacterium (SeqCode) | reverse complement strand
GACACTTCGTTAATTCTAAATAAGGTGTTGTATAACGGCCTGCTTTCGGTGCCAGAAATGTACAGACTGCGCGTGGTGCCCCTAAGCCGCGAGAAGGGCCGGATACTATTTGGCATTACCACTACGACATCGCAACAGACCATTAAGGGCCTTGTTTCGCGTTTTAGTGATGCCCGTACCGAATTTAGCCTTATTTCCGATACCGGTTTTCGGGACTACATGCATTTGTATGATCCGCCCAAACAAGTTGTCTACCAGAATATTTCGTTTAGCAAGGACGCTTCGACCGACCTAATTGCCCAGGTGTCAGCCACTTTGTCGCAGGTTCGCCCGGATGATATTTTGGCTTACCTGGTGCAACAAGCTTACCAGCTTAAGGCGTCGGACATCCATCTGGAAAACCAACGCCAAAATGTGCGGATTCGTTTTAGGGTAGATGGCGTGCTGCACCCCATTGCCACCCTTGACAGGCAAAAGTACCACCAGCTTATGTCGTCTATCGCCATTGCCGCAAACGTCAGTACCGATGCGCCCGAGGCTCAAACCGGCCACATTAACCAAGCATTTCGTATGGCTACGGGTAACCAGGTGACGGTAAACCTGCGGGTCGAAACTATTCCGGCGGCGTACGGCCAAGATGTAGTAATGAGGCTGTTTACCTTAAAGCTCGAACTGCTTAATCTTGACAAGTTGGGTTTGAGCGAGCGCGAGCGGCTCGTTGTAGATGACGTTATCAAGCACCCCACTGGCATGGTGTTGGTGGTGGGGCCGACTGGCTCGGGTAAAACCACCACCATGTACTCGCTAATTAATACGCTTAATAGTCCCGAGCGCAAAATTATTACTTTAGAAGATCCAGTCGAATATTTTATTGAAGGCGTTGTGCAGGTGCCGGTAGCTGGCGACAGGTCCAAAACTAGCTTTGCCGATAAATTACGTGCCCTGCTACGGCTTGACCCGGATGTGGTAATGATTGGCGAGATTCGTGACCAAGACACCGCCCGAACCTCCTTGCAGGCGGCGTTAACCGGCCATTTGGTACTAAGCACATTCCACGCCGGCAGCGCGGCTGCGGCGCTTACCCGCATGCTTGATTTTATTGGGATTAACCCATTGTTCGCCTCGGCAATTCACCTCATTATGGCCCAGCGTTTGGTTCGCCGCCTAGACGACACAACCAAGCAACCATACAAGCCGGATGACGCCCTAAAAGCACAGCTCAAGACGGTTTTGGATAGTCTGCCCCAAAACATGCCACGGCCAGACCTTAACGCTATTACACTATTTAAGCCCGGTACATCAGTAGCCAATCCATTTGGATACAATGGCCAACTCGCTATCCGTGAACAACTGCAAATGACACCCGGCATTCAGCAGTTGCTGCGGCTTCCACCCAACCAAATAACAACGGCAATGTTACAGCAAAAGGCTCAGCAAGACGGCATGCTTACCATGCTCCAGGATGGTATTTTAAAGGCGCTGCAAGGTCTGACAACTATCGAAGAAGTCTACCGTGTCGTGTCCTAGCAAGCATATGGTATGCTGGCAATGACAGAATTACGCCGCTTAGATACTTTGCCGCAAAGCCCTGATTTAAGTAAAAACGAACCCGTGGGTTGGCAATATATATTAAACCCGCAGGTTCCTAATGTATGTATGGATATGACTTTGGCGCGCAGAGTGCTGGAGCTTTCGGGCCTCAGTACAATGACAATCACCGAATTTGTTGGTGAGCGTACAGCTATGTCGGCACAATACGTAGGAATGACGGATGACGGCACGCCTATGGGTGTTTTCATGCCCCGCAAAAGTATTTCGCTTGGCTCTTGCGAGTTTGCCGAAGATGACCCCGACAAGCGGCATACCACCATTTTAGTAAACCGCAACGAGGTTGGTTCGCGAATTGCCGATCTTAGGAATGATGGTTACAGTATTGATGTTGCTTGGAAGTCAATACTTGGACGTGGCATTGCCGATGGTATTGTATTTGCTGCAGCTCAACGCCGTAGGAAAAGAGTCGCAGACCGTCCGAGCGTTCCAGATATGTTAAAACTGATCACTAGCTCGATGTCAAGCAAACTACTGCAGTTTGAATACAGTGATTAAGGTTTAATCGTGGATAGTCGCCGCTACACTCGACACCACTTTTGGTTCTAGTATACTCGGCACAATGTGGGTAGCGTCCGGTTTTTTGACTAGCCGCGCAATCGCTTCGGCAGCAGCAATCTTATGGGCGTCGGTTATTGCAGTCACCTTATTGTCAAGCGCCCCCCTAAAGATACCCGGGAAGGCCAAAGCATTGTTAACTTGGTTCGGGAAGTCGCTACGGCCGGTAGCAATTACGGCAACCCCAGCTGCTTTAGCAACGTCTGGCATAATTTCGGGCGTTGGGTTAGCTAGCGCGAAAATAATCGGGTTTTTATCCATAGAGTTGACCATATCGACACTTAGTAAGCCGGCTTGGGCCACGCCAATGAAGGTATCGGCCCCTTGTAAGATGTCTTGTAAAGAGCCGTCGATGCCAGAAAGGTTACTGTATTTTAGTAGGTGCTTTTTTTCTTGGTTCAAATCGCGCCGGTTACGGCTGATTACCCCTTTGCTGTCTACTACAAAAATTCTGGGGTTGGCGTAGGCATGTAATAGTTTAACTATGGCTGTGCCAGCAGCGCCAGCCCCAGCTACTACAATTTTGGCGTCAGATAATTTGCGGCCTGTGGCCTTACAGGCATTTATAAGCCCAGCAAGTACTACGACGGCGGTCCCATGTTGGTCGTCATGCATGACAGGGATGGGCAGTTCGGCTTTAAGTCGTTTTTCTACTTCAAAACAGATTGGCGCAGCGATGTCCTCGAGGTTAATACCGCCAAAACTTGGCGCTATAGCCTTAACGGCGGCCACAATTTCATCGGCAGAATGTACATCGAGCACAATTGGCACAGCATCGATACCGGCAAAATGCTTAAACAACATGCACTTGCCCTCCATAACCGGCAAAGCACCAAGCGGGCCAATATTTCCAAGGCCAAGCACTGCAGAGCCGTCGCTAATTACCGCAATAGAATTGTTGAGCCAGGTGTAGTCCCTTGCTTTATCAGGGTGTTTTGAAATATAATTGCTAACTTCACCAACACCGGGTGTATAGTACATACTTAACTTTTCACGACTATCTAAATCGTCCTTAAGGCTGATAGAAATTTTCCCCCGAAGTTCAAGGTGTTTGGCGAGCGCAAGCTTTGCATAATCCATAAGGTCATTGTAAAAGACTAGGGCGCAATAAGCCAATTAATTAAGCGCATGGCAGTTACATTTGAACAATTTGCAGATGTTTG
>DASRJJ010000095.1:0-7179 GCA_035649555.1 Saccharimonadales bacterium (SeqCode) | reverse complement strand
CCGTAGCGCACAATCACGCTGGCGTTTGTGCGGAAGCCAACCCGCCCTACCTCGAGCGACAGTGTACGGCCGCAAAGCTCGGTTTCTACTTTAATAATGTCTTTACCAAAAGGGTTAATTGTCGTTCCCATCTGTTCCTTTCGCTAGTCGAGGTCTTCACGGACACAGTGCAAATATATGGCGGTCTTGTGCTTTAAAGCGCAATATATCTGGCCTTTGCCCGCGAGGAATACCCCTAAGCAGTTAATGTGCACAAGCTTGGGGCCTCAAACCTTGAGGCCGGTAGTCCACGCACTAGCGGCGAATGCCGAGTTTTTTGATCAGTTCCAAATACTTTTTGCCGTCTTCGGCAGCAATGTACTGTAGGTGACGCTTGCGCTTGCCAACCATTTGCAACAGCCCGCGGCGGGCAGCAAAATCTTTTTTGTTGACCTTGAGGTGCTCGGTAAGCTCTTTAATGCGTTCGGTCAAAATACCAACCTGTACGGTACTAGAACCAGTGTCGTTTTTACTAGTTTGCAGGCTCGACACAACGGCCTGTTTTTTCTCACTTGAAATCATACTTCGTTTATTCTATCAGATAGATGACCTAAAAACAAGACTTGCTGTCAGATGTCTTACGGCCCCGTGATGAGTGCTCGGTCAGGTTACCAAAAAGTTAGGGGGAAGGCTGGTAAGTCACACCTTGTAAATACAGGTTATTGGCCGGGTTAAGCACCACGCCTTCTGCCATGTATTGACCACTACCTTCGATAACTTCGCCATGCAAGACGAACGAATCATAACGCACGCCATCAACAGCATGTTCACGAAGTAACCTATTAAGAAATTTGCCGGGCGCCATAGAGGCACTCCTTTCAACTCCTGCGTGCTCGGCAATGACATACGAAGCGTCATCCAAATCAGGGAACGCTACCAATAATACATTGCCCGCCAATGTGAGTTCATGCGCATAATGATCTCTGTTCCGCAAAATACGCAAAGCATCGCCACCAATGGCACCACCGCCTATGTAGGTAGCCAGGCCATGGCTGCCTCTACCCATTTTCCGATCAGTAAACTGATCAATATGATTAACAGAAAGATGCCATAGACCGTTTACCTTAGCTTTTGTATAACCCACGGCGACCGGCTTACCAGTAGCAGGATTGATATCAAACTCACGTCGCTCGGAGTTGGGACTTAAATATATATCCAGGCCACTCACCCGTTCGATGGCTGTCACTTCCTCGGTCGAGGGGACAATCACTTCTGGAGCCGACAAAAATTCAATGGAAGTGTTTGACATAAAATTATATTACAATATTACACTGTTTAAGTCAATCTACCGTTCCCTTAGCTACTCGCTCTGTTGTTAGCCCCTCCATTTTTATTGCGTCGTTAACTGCATATATGCCAACTTGGGTACGACGTAAAGCGGGCATGTAGGCGCCAGTCCCTAATTTTTGGCCAATGTCTTCGACGAGCGAACGGATGTACGTGCCGCTGGAGACTTTGGCGGTGAACGTTACATCTGGGTAAGTATAACCCTGGAATTCTACCGAGTAGATTTTAGCTGGCCGGGGTTGCATTTTGGGCGTTTTACCCTTGCGGGCTAAATCGTATGCACGCTGTCCGTTAATTTTGACGGCCGAAAAAATCGGTGGCGTTTGCATGATATCACCAACAAAAAATTGCAGCGCGGTTTTTACCGCTTCTTCCGAAGGCCGTTCGTTGGACACAACGGTCTTCTCGCCTTCGTCGTCGCCTGTGGTGCTTGTTTGCCCTAGACGCATGGTTACCTCGTACGTTTTGTCCAATTTAGTATACTCGGGCACTTTTTTGGTGTAGGTGCCAAGCATCAAAACTAATAAGCCCGTAGCTAAGGGATCCAATGTGCCGGTGTGTCCAACCGGGAACCGCTTTTTGTTCGAAGTATTGAGCGGCGAGACACTCACCAACCGGCGCACTTTGTTAACTACATCAAAACTTGTCCAGCCGGCTGGCTTGTCGACAAGAAGTATTCCGTTCATCTTCAGATTGTATCACCTTACGGTTGGATGGGCGGCAACATCGGTGGTGGGACCGGCGGTGGCGCAGTAGGGTCAACAGGTTCAGGTGCGGGCATACCCGTTGGGGACGGGCTGCTGCCGGTCTGACCACGAAAGTCCAAATTAACGGGCAAGGCGTTTAAAGCAGCGACTGGGGGCAAAGGCCCTGGTTGCGCGCTAGAAGCCTGGCTTACGGCATCGCGGGCATTGCCCAGGTCCGGGCCCGCAGCTGACGGTGGAGCACCAAAAGTGGCTGGTGTGCTAGGGGTAAAAGCAGGCTGCGCAAAAGCCGCGGCAGGATCGCTCGCCATCGAAGGTGTGGCAAAGGAGGCCGAAGGCGAAAGAGGCGGCGCGCCCGAAGGTCGCTCAATATCTTCTTCGTTTGGCTGCGGCACCGAAAAGCCATCGCCTGCCATGCTTGCGCCCGGCACAGTAGGTGGCGATAACGCGCCGATCATCGAAGGCGGCGCACTATCTAGGGGTTGTAAAATCTTGCGCCCTTTGGAATCTTCAGTTAAACGAGAGCCTGCCGAAGAAGCGGCCGGTTTAGCCGCAGCCTGTAGCTCCTCTAAACGACGCAAGGTGCCTTCCCGGTCGATGTCAATTTGTGGGGTCAGTGTTTCCAACCCAGACAATGGCTGATTTTGGTCGGTGTGTTCGATTTCGATAGTACCATTAGATGGCTTGGCTGTAGACGCCCCGCTGGCCTGGGCCAAGGGACCAATGGGTTTGATAGCGGGCTCAGCAGGTTTTGGCAGCTGGACTGGTTTTGGCGGTTCGGTGGGGATTGGCTTAGGGGCTTCCTCTTTCGGTTTAGGAGGTTCTAGTTTAGTTGCTACAAGTTGTTGGTTGGCGCCGGCAGCCATAAGCTCGGCGCTAATAGTCATCGTTGCCGGTTGCGTTCTGGCATTGCTAAAGCGCTGTGTTTCGGCAACGATGCCAGTTAAGAATGCCGTCGCCATTTGCCCATCTAACACCTTTTGGTTCATGGTTTTCAGTAACTGCATGACCATCTCACACAAGCTGCTGGCAGCGGCATTCAGCCAATTAACCGTCCCTAGTTCACCGCCTGGCACAACATTGATTGTCGACAACACGGCGTCGTGTAAAATACGGCCATGTGCGGTAATGGCTTGGTCAATATCCGATTGGTTGTGCACGCCAAGCGCCAGCACAATATCGACATTAAAATCGCCTTGGCTAAATTCTAGGTCTTTGTCCGAAATTGAAGTTTTATACGGCGTAATAAAAATTTTGACAACTTTGTCCTCTACCTTGTAGCGCAGTTTGTCGGCCTTGGCTTTGTCGAGCGAAATAATAAAATCACGCAAAGAGTCAGTCGTTTTTTCGATGGTTTTTTCGGGCTGCAAAAACTCCAAAGTGTTCGGTACGGCACCACTAAATACCGCAGCAGCGTGCTTGCCCATCTTATTAAGCGCCAATGTCAGGCCAATACAAGCAGCCAATTGGTCCACCGAGGGGTTACTACTAACCGTTACCAAAATATTATTAGATTTTAGCAGCCGGTCGGCGATTTGTTGTTTTTGCTGTGCGTCCATGTTTTTATGTTAACCCATTCAAGCATGAGCGTAACACATTTTAAAAGCAATTGTCGAGTTAACTTCTTCGCGGACGAGTCGGCTCTTGTTGGGCGCTGCGCAAAGGCATGTCACCGGGAGCCATCTTGTGCCATTCGCCACCCTCACGAACTAGATTGGAATCACAAGCAATGACCCCACCGCCCTCGGGCCTAATGCTTATAGTAGCCACTGTGCCGTCCCGCTCGTTTAACGGGGTATAAAACGAAGCTGTGCGTACCTCTTCATTGACATACAGACTAGCCTTTGTTTCGCTTGGTTTTTCCCCTGGATGTTTTAAGGTGACTTTAATAGCCTGGTTACCTAGAGTTGTTGTTACTTCGCCGTTCAAACGAATCCAAGCATCGACACGGTCAAGCTCCTTGCCGTCTGATCCTTTTTCGTGTGGCAGCACATCCTGCACAGAGAGAATACTGCATGTGTTAGCTTCGGGCATTTCGGGCTTCGGTTTAGCTTCTGTTTTATGGCTTAGGACTCCGGCTAAGGCTATGCCGAGCAAAGCCGGTACAGCCCAAAGACTCCTCGAGGGCCTGCTTGTTTCTTTAAGAGGCCTACGTCGTCCCTTGTAATCTGTTGCGCGATGCTTTCCGCTCATAATTATACAATATCATAAATTTGTATTTATATCAATAACATAACCGCAATTACAGTTTACAATGAGCCACTTGCCTTCTCTGTTGACCTCTGGTATAGTGGTAATAATTATTAGTAAAGTAAGGTAAGATTAAACGTATGCCAATCATCAAATCTGCTAAAAAACGCGTTAAAGTTGCTAACAAAGCCGCTGCACGCAACCGCCAAACCAAGCGTATTTTAAAAGACGCTGTTAAAGCGTTTGCCCGTGCCCTAACGGGTGGCAAAAAAGTTAGCGAAGCCCATGCCAAAGCCCAAAGTGAACTAGACAAAGCCGCCAAAAAAGGTGTCATGCACAAAAACAAAGCAGCCCGCAAAAAACGCCAACTAGCCAAAGCCGCCAAGGTAACTGCTAGCGCCAAGCCTGCAGCTAAAAAATCTCCTGCTAAAAAAACCGCAAAGTAGCCTACCACAGCGATTTGAGCCTGTATCTGGAATGGGGCGATGCCCTAAAAGGCAGCACCGTCGCTTCCCGCACAACCAAATTTTGAATGTATTCCTGTGCCGTCCCTTCGTCTGCTAGGCGACTGGCTAGCACATTAAAGTACGGCGTGCCCATGTCCTCGGCATCGCCAGGAATCGGGTCACGCAATGCATCCCACCTTACCACCTGTTCGCAATCGCCTTCTGGCAAACTGGCATAGCGAATGACATACGCCCCATACGTCGTAAATAACTGGCTGTCGGCGGCAAGTGCGCGTAAGCGCTCGCCCAAATGACTACCGGTTATCCCTGAAAAATAATAATCTTTTGTGATCAAAGCCACCCCTTGCTAAACAACCCCACTGTAGCGTGGAGGCCAGAATAGCAATATGATTTTTGTCACATCTGGCCAGAAGAAAGCCGCAAGAGGTACAGCTGCAGGGATTCATCGGCATCTATACTAACGCTTTTTAGCCGTAGGTCGAGTGCCAGCACATCGGCCACCATACGTTTAAGCTTTTCTAATGACAAACGTTTGCTAATATCCACGCTTTTGCGTACCACAAAGGGGTTGAGTTTAGCGGTTTTAGCAATATCGTCCGTACTGCGTGCACCAGCGGTTTTAATAACCGCCAGGACATGGAGCTGCCAAGCAATGAGCGCCAAGATGGCTTGCGGTTCGACTTTTTGCGCCCGTTGCTCGTGGTATAGTTCTAGCATCCGTTTGGTGTTGCCACGAAAGGCGGCGTCGAGCAGTTCGAACACCGTACTTTGCGGCAGCGGGTCAACCAAAAGCTCAATTGTTTGCTTGGAAATGTGCGGGTTGTAGACTAGCAGTTTATCAAGTTCGTGTTGTAGCAATAGCTGGTCAGTGCCCAAACGGTTTACAAGCAGTGTGGCGTCGGCCAGGCCGAGCGATCCGCCCTTCTCTTTGGCATACTTCCCCGCCCACCGCGCTAATCCATTGGCATCGAGTTCGCCGAACTCGCGAAAATCAGTACTTTTTTTGAGTATTTTGTAGTAACTAAGCCGTTTGTCTAGTTTTGGTTCGGCAATAACGAGGTCTGTCGTTTCGGCGACTTTGGGTAATATGTCAGCAATAGTCTCGGCCCAAGTTTTTTGTTTGCCTGGCTCGTGCAAAAGTACTAGTTTGCGCGCGGTTAAAAATGGCAGGCTGCTGGCGGCTTCTTGCATGCGCTCAGCGGTAGTATCCTCGCCATCCAAGCGTTCCACGGCCATAGCGTCATGGTCGCGTAAAAAAGTTGCTACAATCTTTTCTAACTCTTGCTTACGTGCAAAGTCGTTCGGTCCACACAAAGTTACAATCACTTATAAATGATAACACCGTTCGTAGCGAGCCCTAACCCTGGCCAGGTATGTGTGTCGCCCTTACTGCTGTCGCTCCTGCTGAACCAGCGGTCCAATGATGTAAAACTTCATCTCTTTTCATGATGTTTTTTTGTCCGAGTAAAGCCATTGTATGGTCTTCTGGCACAACAGTAGCGATGAAATCTTTTACTTCGTAAGCAGCAACAAATTCATTCGGGGCTACCCCGCCGATAAGTAATACTTCGGGCTCTTTCTTTTTGCCCATAGTTAACACACGATCTGGCGCAACTACAGCTTGTACTACAACTGGATCACGACCACCCTTTATACCAAAACCACGCGATAAAATGTCTTTTGCAAGGTTGCCAGGATCAGTCGCAAAAGATACGAACGGGGTAGCCTTAGCATCGCTTGACATCCTGCGGTCGTGATTAGAAAGCAAGTGAGTAACAGGCTCAATATTCTCAATATCTCCCAAGGTGTTGTTTTGTAAAACACTGCTCGATACCATGCCAGTACCGTCCACAACCCTTGACCTTTCTACAATACGCCACATAGTAACAGGCTCATCTGTTTTTGCCAGTTCGGCATGGGTAGCCGTCCCGAGTCCCCTAAACGTTCTAGGGACCCTATTCCGGCCGTATATTTCATCCTCTGGCGCGCCGGTTGGATTAAATGTTGGTGTGATTTCTACGGTTGCAACGCCCTCGAATGACGGGAGAGGCGCTGCTTGGTAGGCGGCATCGTTAATGGCAAGTTGTATTTGTTCGTCGTAACTTAACACTACGTTCGGATCAAACCTGAATCCAGGAGGAGGGACTAGGGTAGGTTGATCGAGCGTTTTTGTTTCTGACATTTTAATTATAATAACATCTTACAAACTAAAAATCAACCCCTACTCCTGGCAATACGGGCAAATGTGTGTGCCGCGGCCGGCGACTTTTAATTTGGTGATTGTTGTGCCGCAGCGTGGACAGGGCTGGCCTTCGCGGCGAAAGACATTGGCGAAAGTTAGGTAACTGCCGCGTTTGCCGTGGACATCTACGTAATTGCGGTCGGTGGAACCGCCCTTCTGTATAGACAGCTGCAGAATGCGGCGCAGTTCGGTGTATAAGGTCTTTAGTGTAGCCAGTGGTATATTTTGCACTTTAGTTTCTGGGTGAATT
>DASRJJ010000094.1:0-5313 GCA_035649555.1 Saccharimonadales bacterium (SeqCode) | reverse complement strand
ATTCGACATCGTCTAAATCTTTAGCCAGACGGTCAGCATAATCGGTAATCTTAAAAAACCACTGAGGCAAGGCCTTTTTTTCGACAACGCTGCCGCAGCGCCAGCACTGGCCGTTCTCAACTTGCTCGTTGGCTAAGACTGTTTTGTCGATTGGGCACCACCACTGCGAACTTTCTTTGCGATATGCCAACCCCCGTTTGTGTAGGAGCAAAAAGAACCATTGTGTCCATTTGTAATAGTTCGGGTCGGTACTGTTGATTTCGCGGGACCAGTCGTAGCCAAAACCCATCTGGGTAAGCTGTTGCTTAAAACGAGTGACATTTTTGGCCACGGCTTCTTGTGGGCTGATATTTGTTTTTATGGCGTAGTTTTCGGCAGGTAATCCAAAAGCGTCCCAGCCCATGGGATGCAAAACATTAAAACCATTCATACGGGCGTGCCGTGCCAAAGCATCACCAATAGTGTAATTGCGGACATGGCCGACATGCATGGCGGCGCCGCTGGGGTACGGAAAATACTCTAAAATGTACTTTTTAGGCTTGGCCGAGTTATCCTCAGCCTCGTAAATTTTACTTTCGGTCCATTTTTGCTGCCAGCGTGGCTCGATTTCTTTCGGGTTGTACCGTTTCACTACAAAAACTCCTGTTGGTGTATTATCTGAAATTATACCGTAATACAAATATTTGCCCTAGCGGGCGAGGAGTTGCAACAAAACTCTACATTTGCTCATTCGTCTGTATTATAGCATAGCTACTTAGGAAGCAAGCAGTACAAGGCTAAAAATCGGCCTAACATATCGTTCATTCGCAATATAGCCTGAGGGTAGAAACGGTAGTCATGCTCAACATTCAGAGATAGAATCCGCTTGGGGTCGGCCGAGGAATTGAAGGTCTGTTTTACCTCAGATGAACGCACTAACGTGTCTAATTCACCGTACACAAAAAGCTTGGGAATCTTTAACGTTCTAAGCGCTTCAACTGCGTCGTAGTTTCGTGCATCTTTGCAAAATGCAAATGGTAAATCGAATTGGCGTGATTGTTCTGGATTATCCGGGAGGTCGCGGTTTGATGTTTTTGCGCCACGTATACGCCACGCCTCGGTCTGCTCGGGGGTGTAGGTTGTTGCTGCCGACATAGCAATACCTATCGCTTCAATCTGCGGATTTTCTGCAGCGGCCAGCGCAGCTAACCGGCCACCGTTACTATGGCCAAACACAAAGGCGGGCTTATTAACTGTACTGACGATTGTTTTTATCGCAGCCAAACAATTTGTTGTAGTAAAGTCGGTAATGTCATTCCCACTTTCCCAGGTACCAGGCATGTCGGGAGCCATGGCGTAATATCCAAGCCGGGCAGAAAAATCCACATGATCGTGCATATGCGGATAGTCCTTAGAGTCCAGTAACCCTGGCAAAAACAAAGCGAGCTTTTCGGCTTCTGGGTCTCCTTTAGCGTATGTTGCTACCGGGAACTTATCCATTTAATGAGTATACACAAAGTCTAGTGTTTGCCGAAGCGTTCCAGGGCCCGTTTGTGGGCCTTGGCCGCTTCTTCTGTACGGTTATGCGGCTTGGCGGTGGTTTTAAGGTGGTCGATGAGTGTGTGCGTGGCTTTGGTAACCTCTTCGATTGCGCGGTTAAAGGCTGTTTCGTTAGCCTGGGATGGATCATTAAAGCCGGAAACTTTGCGGACATACTGCAAGGCCGAAGCGCGGATTTCATCATCTGTCGCCGGCGGGTCAAAATTAAAAAGTGGTTTGATATTGCGGCACATAGTTACCTCCTTTACCGCGCAAAATATACTCCACGCTGGCCTGGGCTTAAGTTCAAAATGGTACTAATGGTCACGAATGTATATTGCTGGCCTTCTAGCTGCACAAGCAGGGCATCGAGTTTGTCGGCCGTGGTGGTTTCGGTATCGTGCATCAGGATAACACTGCCGGGCCGGACGTACGAAGCCACATGATCGAGCAAGTAGGGTTGTTTTTTGGGGCGCCAATCTTCTGGGTCAATGTTCCAGCGCACTATAGACAAAGGAATTTGCGCAGCCACGGCATCGTTTATATCGCCGTAAGGCGGCCGGAACAAATGGGGCGCCGGCACGCCGGCATTAGCGATTGCAGCTTGGGTGCTAAGCACCTCGTCCTGGACCTGCTGCAGCGAAACCTGCGTAAGGTAGGGGTGGTTCCAGCTATGATTGCCGATTTCGTGGCCTTCGCTGTGTATGCGCCGCAGCAAGGCTTCGTTACCGCCGACATGTGCGCCTAATACAAAAAACGTCGCCTGGGCTTTGTGTTGTTTGAGAATATCTAAAATTCGTGGGGTAATTACCGCATTTGGACCGTCATCAAAAGTTAGCGCGACGCATGCAACTACTTGACAGTCAGTAGGGCCAAAAGCAGGCGAGGATTGTATAAGAGGTGCAGACACCAAGACAGCTGCCACCGCCTCGGCAGTTGGCGGCGCAATCGATGCCGGTGCCCGCGAGGGCCAAACCAAAAAACCTAACACAAGCCCAAGTGTCACTAGGCTCACCACAAGCTGTGGTCTTAATTGTTGCGTTACCTTTTTAGCCCGCTGCATAGCCCCCTCAGTCTACGCGAACTGGGGCCAATGAGCAATTAGAACTGTTGCAAAAAATTGGTAGTAAAGACCGTATTGAGTTGTTGACGCTCGGCGTGACGTTCTTCGGCTAATTGAACCAGGCGTGTAACTAGCTCGACATTACTAATGCCCTTTTGGCGCCAGTTGTGGGCGTATAGGCTACCGGGTAGCGGATTAACCTCGTTAACAAACACGTCGCCTGTCCGGCTATTAATAAGCATATCCACACGGGCAATGCCCGAACAGCCCAGCGCCTTGTATACACCCAAGCCGACCGCCTCGGCTTTGTCATATAATTCTTTGGAAATATCAGCCGGGATGTTGCTGTAGCCCTGGGCGCCGCGTTTGCCGCCTGCTTTAGCACCGCCGGTTTTTTTGCCGCCAGAACCCATGTATTTAGTCTCGAAGTCAAAGAAAGTATCGGCTGTAACTAACGGTTGCTCCAGGTAAGCTGGCGTAAGGTCGTGGTTGCCAATAATAGGCAACGTAACCTCAATAAGGTTGGGTACCGCCTCCTCAACAATAATTTTGTCGTCATACCGGGCGGCGACCTCTAGGGCATTGCGTAATTCGGTTTCGTTAGCGACCTTGGTAATGGCAATGCTCGACCCCAAATGCGCTGGTTTTACGAACATCGGGTATGTTAATTTTTTGGTTTGGCGTAGGGCCTCGGACATGCCGTCCTCTAATGTTTTACTCATAAAGTACATAAATTTATTGGATGGCAAACCGTTTGCTAAAGCTGTTTGCTTGGTCGCTACTTTGTCCATAGCTACAACGCTAGCCTCCAGACCGCAACCAACGTATGGGATGCCAGCCAAGTCGAGCAGCCCCATAAGCGCGCCGTCTTCGCCATACGTGCCATGCATCGACGGGAATACGATATCTATCTTTCGCTGTTTGCCCCGGCCCAAACCGCCAGCTTTTACTAAGGTCATACCGCCATCAAACTGCACACTAGCCGGTTTAGAGCGCGCCATAAACTGTTCAATCTCGCCCGAACTAAATAACCGAATGTCTTTGAGCTTATCATCCCAAAACCAAGCACCATTTTTAGCAATGTACACTGCCTCTACCCGGTATTGTCTGCTAAGTTCGAGTGGTTTGATGATACTGGCTAGCGCCGTTACGATTGACACATCGTGCTCGGCACTTTTGCCTCCAAAAATTACGGCAATTGTTTTCATATTTATACTATACCAGCTGGGCTTTTGGGCGGCGCAAGCTGTCTGCTCCGGTTAGTGGCTCGGCCTCGCCATCGTCAACATCCAGTAATTCATACATGACTGCAATACCAGTAGACCGATTTTCTACCAGATGCGGCACCATTGACGGAACAAACACCGCCACAAGCTCGCCTTCTTTTGCCGACATAGGTACTTCGTGGCGGACGCCAGCATCATCTTTCCAGATAAACACCAGACTTTTACCAAACCCAACATACAACTCCTGCCGGCGATGGCGATGATTACCACCCCAGCCGTTGGGACCAATCTGGATAAGATGAGGCGCGGGGCCGGGTGTAAAGCCGTCGGGGAAAGGAATGTCACTAACGACTAAGACGGCAATGTTGCGGTCGGCCCGGGCATAGCTCGGCTTAAAATGCTGGATAATCACATCCTTAGGCATAATTATCCGGCCAGTCGTTTTGTAATAACACTACATCATCCTTGGCAATAAATACTGACAAATTATGGTAAAAATCAAGCGGATCATCGTTGATAATCAGCTGGCCCCGGTAACCTGCTTCGTGCAGGCCCTGCTTGATATAATCGGTAACCGAATGCTGGATGAGCACCACGATATCGGGCTTGGCGGCGGCAATAAGCTTACCCATTTCGCGGTGAATGTGCGCTGTCCCGGCGCCTTGGTCGACCAGACCCGGCGTAACGTACAACTTACGTTTGCCAGACAATTCTTTGAGCAGCTGCGTGCCCGCACGAATGCCCTCTAGATTGCCGTTGTAGGTGTCGTCGATAACCCATGCCCCGGCTAGCTGGTATGGTTGCATACGGTGCTCGAACGGTTGAGTTTTGGCAATACCACGGTGGATTTGCTCGTGCGTTAAGCCAAACTCTTTGGCCAGGGCCGCCACCAGAACCAATGGGCCAACCTGATGCCGACCAAGTAGTTTGCTATGCAGCTCAAGCGTTTCGTCTTTGCGACGCATGGCAAACGATGTCCCGTCGATATTTACTCGGATATCACTAACTTTCCAGCCGAGTACACCGTGCTGGCTGTATTTTTTAAACTCGGGCTTAGTAAAAGGTGTGGTCTCCGGCGACTCGGCATTTACAAAAACAGAGTCAGCTGACACAACGCTTGCTACCGAAAAAATATCAGCACCTGCGTTGTGCACGGTTTTATACTTATCCAAATGTGCCGCGGCCACGCCGGTAATGATAGCGCAGTTGGGCGTGGTAATATTTGCAAAGCGGGCGACGTCACCAGGTTCGGCCTCGCCGTATTCAATAACTATCACATCCTCTTTGCCGGTAAGCGTCTGGGCAAAGCGGGCGTGCGAAATGCTCACATTTTTGTTTGCCGGTGTGGCCTTTATTTGCAATCCTTCGCCCAATACAGTCACCAATAATTCCTTCATGCTCGTTTTGCCATAACTTCCGACGATCGCGATTTTAGTGCCTTCAAATTTGGCGAACATATGCTTAGAGGCTGCAATTTGACGCCGCTGCTGTGGCCCAACAATAAAA
>DASRJJ010000093.1:0-6185 GCA_035649555.1 Saccharimonadales bacterium (SeqCode) | reverse complement strand
TGGTGCCCAGAGCGGTTTAAACAACAAGGGCCCTGTAAACTTTGATTTGCGCATTAAAAATGAAGGCAATGTCCAATTTAAACCTACAGGCACGATTACTATTTCAAACTTTTTTGGAAAAAAAGTAGCTACTATTCCTATCGATGCCCAAAACGTGCTGCCCGACGCAACCCGCAAAATGACCGCAAAATGGGATAAATCTTGGCTTTTTGGTAAGTACCACGCCACGCTTTCCGTAGTATATGGCAATGATAATCAGATACTTACGGCTACTACCGATTTTTGGGGTTTCCCCTACCAACTGGCAGGAATACTTTTGCTTGGCATAGCGGTTGTTGGCCTTGCTTTGTATCCGCGACGTAAGCGGATTATACGAGCTCTCAGAGTATTATTTGGGAAAGAGTAATGCTACGTATACGGTGGGCTGCTTTACTAACGCTGCTGTGCATACTAGCCTGTTGTATTGGCCAACCAGTTAAGGCTGATGATGTATCGGTTACTATCGGTGTGGGCGATACTATCCTGGTTGTGCAGGGTAAAACCTCGCCTAACGCTTTTGTAACTATAAGCCGGGACGGAGCTGTTGTGGGCACTACAAATGCTGACGCCGCCGGTATATACAGTCAAACATTCCCCGCACAAGAACCCGGTTTGCATCAAATACATGTTGTAGCACAAACAGTGAATGGCCGGCAAACCGACACCATATCGGTCATCATTAATATTGCCGAGCATGCCACTACGACTGCTGATATATTTTTGCCGCCTACCCTTGTTGTCGGACAAACCGATCTCGCCCATGACGAACCTTTGCAAATTCAGGGCGAGACCTGTCCTGACTGTACCGTAACCGTGTACATTGACGACGCAGACGTTACCTTGGTTGCTGCCGATGCAAGTGGAAATTGGAACGCTTCCATTAGTACCATTGGGTTTTCATCTGGGGAGCACAGCTTTTTTGTCCGGGCCAGCGACAGTCTTGGTGCGCAAAGCTACCCCACTACATTGCGTCGTTTTGTGCTGCAACCACCGCTTACCAGTGCAGTTCCAGGCCCTACAGTACCCGGCGCCCCAGGGGCGGATGGCAAGGGATTGTCGATACCTGTTATAACTTTTCCGCCCGGGGGTATTACTTGGACTCAGCCGTCAATAACTGTCCGTGGAACAGCCGATCCAAATGTGCAAATTGAACTTTTTGACGACCAAACAAGTTTGGGATCGGTATGGTCAAACAGTAACGGGGAGTGGGAGTTGCCTATTTTCTTGCAGTCAAAGGAGTATACCTTGCGTGCCCGCGCCTGTTATGCCGGGGTTTGCAGCCCACTTTCGGAGTCATTATTCTTTATATCAAAAATAGCCGCGCCCTTACGAATCGAGTTACCTAGGAGTGCGTTTAGTATAAGGAAAGATCAGCCACTTGATTTACTGGCAACCATCCAAGGTGGCGAATCGCCTTTTAAAATTACAGTAGATTGGGGGGACGGCAGTACTCAAAGTAGTAATCAAAGCAATCCGCAGGTTGACCTAAGCCATGTATATACGCGTTCGGGCAATTACGCGGGCTGGCTAGAAGTCGAGGACACACATAGCCAGCGCAGCAAGGTTTATTTTACGGTCAAGGTCGGTTCTGGCGTACCTATTGTGCCTATGGCTATTGCTTTTGGTATGGTATTGCTAATCTTAGGGGTTTATACAGTACTCCTGCACCGACATAAAAAATTGAACCTGAAGCGCGGTTAATTGGCCCGGCAGGCACCACACCTGACTGCCCTACTGATTCTAGGTATTTGTAGCTCCCTCCGTACCGCTTTCAAAGGAAGTCCAACCATCCCTACCATCTGCTGTTTCTGCCATTGCGGCAGCTATTACCGATGTATCTACCCCTGCGGCAAGTAACACAGTCTCGGCACTTGTCATAGGGAACCCTGCAACCTGTCCATTTGCAAATTCTGTCATACAAATACTCCCTTATTCTATAATTTTAAGTATACAATGGCTAACCCAGAAAAAGCACTAGAATTATCTGAACGGCTTACAGCCGACATGGCAATACGGACACCTTATGATGTGGCAATTGTAAAAGTTTTTAATAGATGCGACATAGCATGCAGCTACTGCTACGTGTATACAGGGGAAGATCAGTCATGGCGCAACTCGCCGCCATTCATGGAAGACGATGTAATGAAAGCCACGGCCGAAAGAATTGTTGAGCACGGTGATGCGAATGGTTTGGACCGCATGCTCGTTGTTTTTCATGGCGGGGAGCCACTGTTGGCAGAACACACAAGACCTGGCTATTTTGGACGTGCGGTAGGAATGTTTGAGTCAGCAAAAGCTGTGCGAGATTCACCACTTACCATTAACTACGGCCTTCAGACTAATGGCCAACTTTTGGCCGCTAATCCCAGGTGGATGGAGATGTTTGCCAGGCTCAATATGCAAATAGGGGTAAGTATCGATGGAGGAAAAGAAGCCAATGACAGGGACCGTCTTAGTTACTCTGGTAAGAGTACACACGCCTTGGCCGAAGCAGCCCTAAGATTAGTCCGTCAATATCCAAGGCTAGAAGCCACCACCCTCGCCACCATTAATCTACGTAACAACCCTAAAGAGACATATCAATATTTTAAGAGTTTGGGCGTAAAGAGTATAGGATTTAACTTACCCCATGCCACATGGGACTCACCCGAATTTGCCGAAGGCTACAAAGGACGGCTAGAGCCCACTGGGTATGGCCAATGGATGTGCGATACGTTTGATTGTTGGTGGTCAGATTCTTCTAGACCTGCCATATCACTTTATCAGGCAATCATCAGGTTATTAATGGGCCAACCAACTAAATTGGAATACTTTGGGCCAAGTATCCCCAATGTGGCACACATACGTACAGATGGAGCTATTGCAGATATTGACACCATGACACTTTCTTCGCCAGATGCCTTAGAATTGAATATGAACGTTTTTGAGCACTCGTTAGACGATACTCTTAGCCACCCTAAAATACAAGCCCGACAAATGGGCGAGCTGGGCTTGGCAGCGGCTTGCATAACCTGTCCTGTAAAGGATATATGTGGCGGGGGCTATTTTGCCCATAGGCATAAAGAAGGCAGTAACCCAAATGTGGCTTTCCCAGAACTAGCCCCTTACCTTAACCCCACAGTGTATTGTGCCGATCTTTACCAACTAATAAACCATGTTGCCAGAAGACTGGCCGAAAACAGGATGACTTATTCACTAATGGTAAGGGGTGGCCGGGGCATGAGTGGTATTTGGCGAGAATTGGTAGATGAAGCCATCCGTAACCGCGATGCTAGGATTGAAAAAGAACGACTGGACTTTGAAAGAGTTTTTGCGAAAAAATAAATTGTGGGTGGAAACGCATATCGAGTCCCGCTCAATCCACTTATTGAAGACGATTTTCGAACCTTGTTAGATTAGACGGCTAAGCTATTTTGGCTCGTTTTGTCGCGAGCCAAGTAAATAATGGCTATGTATAAGACTAAAGAACCTAATGTCCAAAAGTAACCCTGATTGTTCCCGCTAGAGACTAAATTGATACCATAAGCTGACACTAATGATGAGAAAATGATTCAGAGCCTCAGCAACGGTCGTTGTCCTTATTTTTGCGGGGCTGCAAGAACGAATTCACGAGTACGGTAAATTATTCCAGATTGGATTTTTAGACTCTTGACCAGCAGTTTAGGGAGGTGGGGGGCTAAGGCTGTCATTACCGCGAGGAAGTTAGCTCGACTCAGACCCTGCCCCGGGCATTCATATGCGTCAATGCCAAAGGCGATGTGCGGTGCGTCTTTTGGCAATCGGGTAGGATCGAACATGTCGGCACCCGGAAAGCTGCGGTTGGCGCTAGAGAAGTGGGCTTCGACCAACTGACCCTTGCGCACAGACGTATTGGCGATCTCGAGATCCCTAGTGGCCTTTAGCGGGCGCCGAGGTGACGGCGTAAGGTGACCTAGGGCATTGTGATAGGCACGGGATAATTCTGCCTCGTCAGCCTTCTCGCAAAGTCCCCTGTAGACATCCTGAGCATCCATGGACATTAATAGGGCAACGGTGGCACATATAGCCTGACCAGTTGTGGCCGTACCGCTGATCTCGAGAAATTTTTTAGCTCCGAGCTTCTGCCACATCTTAGGGTGGGCAGCATAGAATTTATCAATTGGTTTGTCAAGTCCAAGGGCCATCCGGTCAGCAATCTCACGCCGCTCACGGCGGCGCATACCTAACTGGAGAGGAATTGTTAGCGGACTTGTTGCACTGCAGAGCTCGTTGGTGTCTGCAAAAAACTGCTCACGCGCAGCATCCGTACGTCGGTCTTCTGCATCCATGATGCGCATAACACTATCATAGGTCACGCCGTCGGCAACCTGGGCCACATCAACGAAGCCTTCTCTGGGGTCTCTAGCAACTAACGCCTAATGATCATCCGGCGAGCATTAAAACATATACGACCAAAACGGCCTGTGCGCTTGACCGTGGCGAGCAAAAGCAGCTCTCTGGCCGTTATGGAATAGCCCCCATAGTTGGTTGTCGAGCATCCTGCCAGGTGCCTTAATGGCGAGCTCTACGTCAAAAGGCCTACCATAGTGTTTTGGGATGACGGCCATAGCTAGCGCGCATCCCACAATATGGCCGCGCCACTCACTACGTTTGCCGCCAGCAAGCCAACTGACATAGTAGCGCCTAGTATTCCATCTCCTGAGCGCCATTCGGAGTAGTCGTTTCGTGACCATCAGGCCCTCGTATGGTAGTTTATAGCCGGTCATCAGGCTTGCGTAATGCGCCGCTACGCCTTGGCTGAATACGTTATCGCCGAACGTTTGATTGTGACCAATGTTCTGTACTCTAGCTAGCAAAAGCATCGCTTGATGCACGGACATCTCGAATAGCTCCATGTTACGGCGTTCTACGCTCCATGACGGGATAGCGATAGTCGTTTCTGTACTCGTATCACAAGTTACGGTTGGAAATTCGTCGTCAATGCAGCGGCCGAGCATGTCTCGGATATAGATTACTTGGCGGTCTTCACGTAGATATGGAGCCAGCTTCTCAAAAGCCTCAACGACCACGCCTTCAATATGCTTAAGTGCTGACTTTTTCTGTAAGCCTACTGTCAGCAGGATAAGTGTTTTACCATCTCGCACAATCTCTGAAGCGTAGCTGCAGTCTCCCATAACTTGCATTAAAACATTCTAGTTGAGTTGTAGTCAAATAAACTGAGATGCTACTATACACCCAAGATATGCAACAGAGAGCAGCGGAAAGCTGAATCGCTGGCAGATCGGGAGGATTCTAAAGACACTGGGACTCTATGCCCTTGTACTGTGAGATAGCTTCATGCACCAGTTTTTTGACTCATTACTGAACGGCCCGGCTCGCTACACCGTCGAGCATCATTTCAGCCCGCTTCTGACCATTGTCTTTATCCTTGGCATACTTTTCGCCGAAGTCGTCGCCTTATATGCGTTGGGGTTTATGCTGGTAACTGTTATCCAGAATATACCAGCGTGTTTTCGGGCACTGCTTCGACGATTCGGCATAGGTGAAAAAGATATTTCACATATTTTCTTAGAATTGGCCTTCCCGGCAGACACTAGTAAGTCGGCATTTGCTACCGAACAGTTACATATTCTGCTAAGGGGTACGGTGAAGTATTACGGCTTCTGGGATCGGCTAGCGGCCCGTAAGAAGCCGTATTCGCTTGAACTCGTCGGCACCAGAGACGACGGTATTCGCTACATCCTTATGATCCCCACCCGCGAAGCAGAAACTGTGCAGCA
Source organism: Saccharimonadales bacterium (SeqCode) (assembly GCA_035649555.1). Taxonomy (GTDB): domain Bacteria; phylum Patescibacteriota; class Saccharimonadia; order Saccharimonadales; family UBA4665; genus DASRJJ01. Next base: position 387 of record DASRJJ010000093.1, on the reverse strand, counting down.
TAATCTACTGTCGTTCCTGCCCGGCCTCAAAATAAAGCAGATCGAGGATTACATGCCGTCGGTAAGTGGAACGGTCGGTATTGTTGAATTAAAACTCGCCGCAGATTTTGTGCTGCCTCTGAAAGACCACAAGGCGCTGGAAGAGCACGACCCCATTGCTTACCCTACCGGACACATGACCAAACTTGCTGCAGATGAGTTGGTTGCATATCAAATTGTGGCAACACCAATCTTTAACTCGACACATCACCGAGTCGTTAGGAAGATTAATGATATGGTCGGGCGTATTTCTCTAGGCAAGGAAGTCTCGTCAAAGCTTGAAGTGCAGCGTACGCCACTTGGGTATCTAGGGTGGATGCTGTGGTTCCCGCCAGTGTGGTTTATCGG
>DASRJJ010000092.1:0-6782 GCA_035649555.1 Saccharimonadales bacterium (SeqCode) | reverse complement strand
AGTTAGGTATTTCGTATGCAAACGATAAAGGATGATGGTTTATTAAAGCTAAGGTTGCTATACTAGTTTCATTAACAACTTAAATATACAGAGTGCAGGGAGAGAACTAGCTCGTCGATCTGCCGGCAACCTACATATGTGTAAGGTGCTCCATCTAGCCCGCGATGCGGGAAAGATATACGATTTGTCTATCCTTTCCCACTATACGCAGAAAGGATATTTTTGTGTCAAAGCCAATTGTAACGTTATTTACCAGCGAGTCTGTCTGCGCCGGCCACCCAGACAAAGTTGCCGATGCCATTAGCGACGCGATTGTCGACGAAGCCCTGCGCCAAGACCCAAAGTCGCACACCGCTGTCGAAACCGTAGCTGGCGATGACCAAGTTGCCTTGTACGGCGAAATTAAGTCCACAGCCACCATCGATTTTGAGCGTATTGTGCGCGACAAAATTAAAGAACTAGGCTACACCAACCCAGCCTGGGGCTTTTCGGATCAGTCGACGTTTATTAACAATTTGCATGCGCAGTCACCGCACATTGCTATGGGCGCCGATAACGACGGTGCCGGCGACCAAGGCATGATGTTTGGCTATGCCTGCAAGGAAACACCCGAGCTAATGCCGCTGCCAATTACACTAGCCCATGCCTTAACCCGGCGCATTGACGAAGCGCGCGAAAAGCGCGAGCTTACCTGGCTTCGCCCCGACGGCAAAGCCCAGGTAACCGTGCGTTACGAAGACGGCAAGCCCGTGGCTATAGAAAAATTGGTAGCTGCGGTTGCGCATGACGAGAAAGCCACGGCGGCAACGGTGCGCAAGAATGTCATCGAGCGTATCTTTAAGCCGGTCCTAAAAAAGTATGGTTTTGCCTTGCCGGGTGGTGAACACGTGGTAGTTAACGGCACCGGCTTATGGCATATCCCAGGGCCGCAAAGTGATGCTGGCCTAACCGGCCGCAAGATCGTGGTTGATACTTACGGCGGTTACGCCCGCGTTGGCGGTGGTGCGTTCAGTGGCAAGGATCCAAGCAAGGTAGACCGTTCTGGTGCCTACGCTGCCCGTTTTATCGCCAAAAATATTGTCGCCGCAGGCCTGGCCGAACGGTGCGAGGTTGGTTTGGCCTACGTCATCGGCCAGCCCAAACCACTCATGCAGACAATAGAAACATTTGGGACGGCTACAGTTAGCCAACAGGCGCTGCACGATTTTAAAGACAAGCTGCTAGATACCTCGGTGCGGGGGATTATCGAGCGTCTTAAACTAGACCGGCCAATATACAGCCAAACGGCTGCGTACGGACACTTTGGCAATAAGGACCTTCCGTGGGAGGAATTGTTGCCCAAATAGTGGCACTAATCATCGGCTAGCTGTTTTTTGCCAAATACACGTTTTCCTAAAGCAACGGCTGATTGCGCCTGGCGATGCGCCCAAGTAAAACCAGGCAGGTCTTTAGCGGTATCTACTATGTTTTTGACAGAGGGCTCGCCGCCATTTATCCAACACAGCGCCCTTGTAATAAGTTCGCGGGGCCACCAAGAATTGGTAAAGAATTTTTTAGGATGTGCATACAATGCAAAACTTCGTTTGGTCCATTCTTGGGTAGAGTTCGGGTCTGCGTAGACCGCCGGCAGGCCGTTGGGAGTAAAAACTTCGGCGGTGCTACCAAAAGCACGTTGTGTTTGCCAAGCAGCCCGGCCGGCGTGCTGCTGTACAGCGGCAACAGCTACTCTTCCTAGTGGTTTATTTTGTCTAAACTGATGTCTTTGCTCGGGTGTTAGAAGTTTATGGCCAGGCCGTGCCCAAGGCGTGTTTTCGCGGGCCTGGCTTGCAACCATCCAGGAATCAACATAGTTATTTTGTTCGGTAGGATTGCCTACGACAGTGAACAGCTCGCTCTCCTCAATCCGGGGCAGATTTCTTGCAAAACTTGTGCAACCAAGGTTTGGGCATTGATGCGTACTGTAGGGTGGTAGACTGCCCGGCCTCGCCTTTGGTCGAACGACGCAACCGTGGCATGCTGCTGCAGATATTTGGCAATAGAATAATTCGCAAAGCCTGGCCGTAACTGGCCACCGGCACCTACACCACCGTCACCAAAATCAAAAGCTACCCAAACATCGGCCGTTTCGGGGTTGCTTGCATTACTAATATTGCCCAACGTGGTGTAAGCAGGAAGTATAGGGTGACGGTTATACAGATTAAGACGCATAGGTTTTATTTATTATAACATATTTTTATGTTTTGCCGGAAGTCGTAGTATCATACGTTTATGTCAGAAGGCCTAAAAGCGGGCGGCCTGCTTTGGGTTCCTCCAATTCCTCGATTGTACCCTGTACCAGGTTTGGTGTTAGTGTGGAGGGAAGGGAGCGGCCGGAGCGGTTTTGTTATACCTAAGGGCACCATTGAGCAGTATGAAACGCCGCGTCAGGCGGCCGAACGGGAACTGCTAGAAGAAACTGGGTACCGAGCTTGGGCCGGCGCTTTACTTGAAGAGATTGTGAGGCCATCAATTGATGTTGATTCGCAAGAAAAGCAAAAACGAATTTTGGTGTTTCATATGCACCTTCGTCACGACATACTTCAGCCCGACCCCGCAATTACCCCTGACGAAGATGCCAGGGTAGTTACCGGCACAGATTTTCTGCAAAACATGCGTTATCCACAGGAACAACTATGTATTGCGCGTAACATAGGCAAAATTTCAGCCGGATTAATCGTGCCAATGACTAATTAGCGATAAATATCGCGGCGCATAAAAATCCAAAGGCCAACAAGCAAACAGACAACGCTGGCAGCAGCGAGGACACTAGCATCGGTTGTTTGTAACCCGGCTTCTAGTGGTGAGGGTTTGTTGTAGTAATGGAAAGGCGATACGAGGTCTATGTATTTGAGTGCCGAAATGCCAGGTGCTAAGGAGCTAACCATAAAGCTAGCAAAGGCAAACAGCCCAATAATGGTTCCTGCAATCCCTCGGCGCCCGGTCAGGGCACCATCTAAGGCCACCTTACCTGCACCATTGGGACCCAAAAAACCAAATACTTGTGCGGTGGGGATAGTTAGCGAGACATCATGCAAGGCATCAAACGTTGCACCAGGGTAGCGCTTGGTAAGTTTAGAAATAGTAAGAACTTGGGTGCCGGGGTTCATTTAGCGGTGACTAATCCGATAAGTTCGGCTTTAGCCAGTACGTGGCCTTCTAAGCTAGCCTGGAAAGCATACGGGCGGGCGCCTTCCTCGAGCGTTAACTGCCGATTTAAGGCATAAACCTTAAAAAAGTATCGATGCGTGCCAGCTGGCGGGCAAGGTGGCGTATAGCCGGTAGAATTAGCGCTATTTTGGCCTTGGATGGCACCCGTCGGCACTGAATTTTCTTTTAAAACAGACGTCGTGCCAGAAATGTTCCATAATGACCAATGGGTGTATTCGCCAGTCGGCGCATCTGGGTCGATAACGACTAATGCCAAACTTTGCGTACCGGTAGGAATACCACTAATGGTAAGCGGTGGGCTGATGCCAGCACCTTTACAGGTGTAGGCGTCTGGAATTGCCGTGTTATTAGCAAATGCGGGACTATTGAGTTCCATAGCGCCCACCAGCTTGTATTGTGGCATCTTGTGCTTCGGCATGGTCTAACTTGACTAGGGCCACAACAGTCAGGATGAGCAAAACAAAAAGCACAATCGTGCCTAATCTTCGTTTCATACCTTTTAAGTATACAGTGTTTGTAAAGCTTTTTGAAAAAAATGAGTTTGCTTATGTCGTAATGAGTTTGCTGTATAGTAAAAATATGTATTCTGCAAGAAGTCAGTGATCGTATCCGAAAACTGCAAGGGCACCCGATTACTTAAAAAAATCTGTACTGCTAAGTTCGGGCGGCAAAAAGCCATCTTCGTGTTTAAAATTGGCCTGCCATTTGTAGCCTTTGTTGTAGCCGAGGTTTTTCATGAGTTTGGTTGGCGCATTGCGGAGGTGCAGTGGGACCGGCAGGTCAGGAAAGTCGCGGGCAGTAGCCTGGGCCCTGGCCATGGCATCGGCAACTTGACGCGATTTGGGTGCTTTGGACAGCACTGTAGCGCAGTGGTACAGGGCATAGTTGCATTCGGGCAGCCCAATACGCTCGACCGCCAAAAAGGTGGAAATAGCCAAATTAAGCGCGGCTGGCGCGGCCAGGCCAATGTCTTCAGAGGCAAAAATTACCATTCGCCGGGCAACAAACTTAGGGTCTTCGCCCGCTTGTAGCATGCGCGCCAGGTAGTATAGCGCGGCCGTCGGGTTGTTCCCGCGCATGCTTTTAATAAACGCGCTAATGATGTTGTAGTGGTATTCGCCGGCCTTGTCATAACCGGGTACGCGTTTTTGGGCGGCTATGGTGACCGTTTCCGATGTGACGGTTTTGTCGGTTAGTTGCAATGCTAGTTCTAGATTGCCGAGCGCCACCCGGGCGTCGCCACCCGATAATTCAGCAAGCAAGTCGATGCTTTTGGCGGGCAGGCGTTTAGGGCTTAGCTTTTCGGTTTTAGCGGTTTTTTTGAGAATAGCCACCACATCTTCTTTGGTAAGCGGTTCAAGCACCAACACGCGCGAACGACTTAGCAGCGGAGTAATGACCTCAAAGCTCGGGTTTTCGGTGGTGGCGCCAATCAGCACAATGGTGCCGTCCTCGACATATGGCAAAAAGGCGTCTTGCTGCGCCTTGCTAAAGCGGTGGATCTCATCCACAAACAAAATGGTACGTTTGCCCAAGCGTTGGGTAGCCTGCGCTTGCTCGACCACACGCGTTACGTCGGCTTTTTTGCCCGTCACGGCGCTTAGTTCGGCAAACTCGGCACCCGTTTCGCGGGCAATAATTCGCGCCAATGTCGTTTTACCACTACCCGGCGGCCCCCATAAAATAAGGCTTGTGGGCTGCTGGCGCTCAATAATTTGGCGGATAATCTGCCCATGCTCTAGCAAATGCTTCTGGCCAATAACTTGGTCAAGCGTCTGGGGCCTCATTCGTTCAGCGAGCGGCTGCATATCTGTAGTATACTGTTTTTGATAAGGAGTTAGGAATATGCCCCACGAAGCACTCGCCAGTAATGAGGGCCGGCGCCCTTGTCAGTTTGACAAGATTGGCGGTATTTGCCTTTTAGAAGGATGCCCTGGCATGCAGTCAGATATTGGGTTTAGTGGTGACCCAGTTAGGCTTGTAGGTGGAGGGATTGCAGCAGGCCTGGGGATGTATGAGTGGTGTGGAGCCACAAGAGCAAACGTGCCAGACGAAGTGATCGAGTTTGCTGAGCAAACTGGACAAAGCAGATACGGAGGAGCGCGTAAGCTAAAATCCTGTACACCAGAGTAGCTTTTCGTGCTGCTTAGCGTGTAGTCTTTTTAGAACGCTTAAACCGCAAGCCAGGTTTGCGGCGTGAGCGGTCGGTCTCGTCCTCTATTTCATGGCCGACAATCTCTTCTAGCAAATCCTCGATGGTGACAATACCAACAATCTGGTCTTCTTTTTCTACAGGGATCATATGCGTACCACCGCTAATGAATTTGCGAAACAACGTATCGAGCGCCGTCATACTGCCGACAACTTGTGCCGGGTACAGGTCAAGATCATCAACAGTTAATTTTTGGTCCGGCTTTACATCTATTAAATCTTTCATAAGCAGCAAACCAAAACAGGCGGTATGTTGTTGGTTAAAGACAGGGATCCGGCTCCAACGGTGCTTTTTGATTTCTTGTATGGCCGCAGTATCTATCGGTGTATTTGGCGTCATCCAGTAAACGTTGCGGATAGGCGTCATAATTTCTTGGACGCGCTTTTCGCTTAACTGCAGGGCGCCGCGGATAATCTCTACTTCGTCTTCGTCCAGTTCGCTGGCGTCGTCGCCTAGGTGTTCGCTTATGAGCAGTCCAAGCTCGTGCCGGGTATGTAGTTCGTTCTTTTCGCGACCAAAAAGTTTATCGAGTAATAACTGTAAGGGTTTAGCTAATGGGTAGGTAAAAAAGATCATAGTTTTTAGCAGCCACGATAATTTGCCGCAGTACAAAAGAGCGTTACGCGCAAACAGTGCTTGTGGGGTAATCTCGGCAAACACCACCAAAAGCAGTGTTGATAACACCCCAGCGACTACGCCATTAACCGAGGTATCGAGCACCAGCGGCGTGGCCGAAGCTGCAGCGACGTTGGTAAGTAAAATGGCCGCTAATGTAAGATGTGCGTTACGGCGCAATGGCAGCAGTCGTTGGGCATAGGTGTTGTCTAATTTGGCTTTGCGCTTAAGGTCGGCAATATTGAGTGACATAAACGCCACATTCAAGCCCGAACAGATGGCCGCAAAGCCCACCAATGCTGACACTTGCAAAACAAGAATAGGTATATCCACTAGAATAGTAAGTATAACTAATTATGCTTTGTGCGTAAAATAATTTAAGGTGTGTTAATAAATACAAGCTTTGGCTAAAGAGTGGTAGAGGGGGTGGTTATGAAGAGTCTTGACAGACTGCAAATTCACAGAGCACCCACCTCTACGCACTCGTCGTGATCTAAAGCTTAACCTCCATCCTTGCCATCACCCAGTGGCCAGTGGTCACGTCCGTCATCTTGATGATGTAGATCCCGTTGGGATCGGGCCGGTTGTTGGCACCGTCTTTGCAGTCCCAGGTCCAGTTAGGAGTGGAGCCCGTGGCGTCCGCCCGTCCTTTACCACCGTCGAAAAGGTGGGTGTAGGGTGTGCCATCGGGGTACCAGGCCTGTGTCCGGTATTCGCCGTTGGGTGTGAAACCGCGGCTTGACAATCG
>DASRJJ010000091.1:0-3143 GCA_035649555.1 Saccharimonadales bacterium (SeqCode) | reverse complement strand
GCCAAAAGTACTGTATTTGTTACAAACAAAATGCGGTTTCACCTTGCCGGCATAAGACCACCTCCGTCTTTTCTTTAGTCAAACTATCGGTTAAGATAAAACAGATATAGCTACGAAAGAACAGTAGATATGCAGTGGTTGAACCAGATCGTTAATGAAGTGCTTGCCCGTCATCCGGAGGGCGAGATTTTGATTGAATCCGGCAGCTCGCCCTCAGGCGTCTACCATTTGGGGCATCTGCGAGAACTGGTGACCTGCGATGCAGTATTGCTCGAAATCCGCCGTCGTGGCCGCAAAACACGGCATATTCAGTTTGTTGACGACCTGGATGCCTTCCGCAAGGTGCCTATCAACTTGCCGGCTGAATATGAGAAATACCTCGGGGTGCCGTTATGTGATATGCCCGCCCCGAATGGTTCGGGCAAAAATATTGCCGATTTCTTTTTGCAGGGTTTAATTGATGCCTGCGATACATTGGGTATCGAAGTCGAATACATTCGCGCCCACGAAAAATACCGCGCTGGTTTTTACGTGCCGGCTATTGAGCGCGCTTTGGGGCGTATCCCGCAAATCCGCGAAGCGCTCGAGAAAGTCTCGGGCCGCAAGCTCGAGGATAATTGGTCGCCTATTCAAGTCATGGAGGGCGACAGGCTTAAAAAGCGTGAATTCGTGAGTATAGATACTACGGCTAAGACACTCCAGTACAAAGATGGTGATGGCAACGTTAAAATCATCGCCTACGACAAAGGCGCGGTCAAGCTGGACTGGCGTTTGGACTGGCCTGGCCGCTGGTGGCTGCAAAGCGTCGCTGTTGAGCCCTCGGGCCGCGACCACATGACCAAGGGCGGAAGCTACGACACCGGTATCGAAATCGTCAAGCACGTATACGAAGGCGAACCCCCTTACCCAGTATCGTACGATTTTATTAACATGGTTGGCGACACCAAAAAAATGAGCGCTAGTAAGGGGACAGGACTGGACGCTGTCGAGGGCGCGAAGATCATGCCCCCAGAGGTGGTGCGTTACTTTATCTTGCGCGCTGCGCCGCTTAAGCGTTTGTATTTTGACCCAATCAATGGCGTCGTGCAATTAATGGACGAGTTCGCCGCCTTTGCCGCCAAACCAGATAAGACCGACACCGAGCAGCAACTGTGGCACATTTGCACAAGGGGCGATACCGAGCGTCGTACTGTTAGTCGGGTACCGTTTTCGCACCTCGTGGCGAGCTATCAGGCATCGCTTAAAGATGCTACTAAAACGCTCGAGATCATCAAGCGCACCGAACATTCGCAGGCTGCAGAAGAAGATGCTGACATTATCCGCGAGGAATTACAATTTATCGACGAATGGCTGCGTCTCCGCGCACCCGATGACGTTAAGTTCGACCTGCTCGAGAAAGTAAATGCCGCGGACTTTACCGAACCACAGCAAGCGTTCTTGCGTACTCTGGGGGGTAAAGCCGCTACCGCACCGGCAGAGGCGGACGGGGCGTATTTTCACCAATGCATCTATGAACTCAAGGACGAACTTGGCCTGCAGCCCAAAGAAATGTTTACGACGCTGTACCAAGCATTGATTGGCAAAAATAGCGGCCCCCGCGCTGGTTGGTTCCTGTCGATGTTACCGCGCGACTGGCTCGTTAAACGTCTCAAGCTTGAAGCCTAACCCACTGCAACGTCAGGTGTTCCAGAAAGTGATGCGCTACCAATTGAGTATTTTTATACGGAAAGATTTGCTCTAGCACGCAGGGCGGTTTGTTTGGCGCTTGCTATTGAATCGCCTAAGACGGTGATGTGGCCGATTTTTCGGGCTGGCCGTGGATTTTTGCCATAAAAATGGGCGTGTGTATCGGGTAGCGCTTGTATATTTGCTAAGCCCGTTCGGTCTAGGTGTCCGTCGCGGGTGCCTAAAATGTTGATCATCACCGCGGCTGGGGCGCGCATTGTAGTGTCCCCCAGGGGTAGGCCAGTTATGGCCCGAATGTGTTGTTCGAATTGCGAGGTGGCGTTGGCCTCGATAGTAAGGTGGCCAGAGTTGTGCACTCTCGGTGCAATTTCGTTAACGAGCACACGGCCGTTTACCAGGAACATTTCAATTGCAAACACTCCACTACCATCCAAACCTTCCAAAGATTCTCGTGCAATAAAGGCAGCTTCTAATATGGTTTCGGGTGGCACCTCTGCAGGTGAAAGTACCATATGGCAAATATTGTCCTGATGTATGGTTTCGACCGGCGGATACAGCTTGATATTCCCCCGCATGTCGCGAGCGGCGATAATCGCCAGCTCTTTTTCGAAGGCAACCGCTTGTTCGGCATAGACCGGTTGTTTACCGAACTGCTCGGCAATTCGGGGATCATCAAAGGTATGCACTACTACATTTCCGCGCCCATCGTAGCCGCCCTTCCTGCTTTTAACTATGTACGGTCCCCCGCCCAAAAAAGCTGTTTCGTCAAGGTGTTGCGAAAAAGGCGCTACAGGAATACCCCTAGATTGTAGCCATTGTTTTTGGGTAAGTTTGTCCTGAATGACGGCCAATGTAAACGGCGACGGCTGTATATTGTGGCCAGTTTCGGCGAGTTCTGTTAAATAATCGGCGGGGATGTGTTCAATCTCCCATGTTATGACATCGCTACTAGTGGCCAGCTGGCCAATTGCTAACTTATCGTTTAGGCCAGCCCGAATGTGCTCTGCCCCTACCTGTGCCGCCGGACAGTTCTCTGCCGGGTCAACCACCGCAACCCGAAAGCCTAAAGTATGCGCAGGCAGCGTCAACATGCGCCCCAGTTGCCCGCCGCCAACAATGCCAATTGTTTCTACCATAGTGGTTATTGTTCTGTATAACCGCATCCAATGCAAGCCTGTATGCAGTGTCTTGTTGCCTCATGTGAGTAACCCGTGTATGAACGTCCTACTCTCGGGGCATCAAGTACACTAGAAGAAAGACAAGTAGGCGGGGTGGATAAGATAAACAAACACGCAGGTGGCGTGGTACCTGTGGGAGCATACCACGCCAACCGTTAGTGCCGATGGAAGCCGATTACTCCGTTATAGTCCCTTGCTTCTGGTGGAAGAGGGTCAGCACGGCGTCGACGAGCTTATCGCTCGGGATGACGTCGGTCGGGATGATCCGGCCTTCAACCA
>DASRJJ010000090.1:0-5280 GCA_035649555.1 Saccharimonadales bacterium (SeqCode) | reverse complement strand
CCATCGTCTAGCGGTTAGGACACCGGGTTTTCATCCCGGCAACAGGGGTTCGATTCCCCTTGGGATCACCATAAGAGATTTTTCAGCTTTCAGTAATTGAAAGAACGGATTCACCCCTGTAAAAAGGGATGTTTTTGTGTTTCGATTCTCCAAATCTTCGCAGGTTGGCATGCGGTCGAAAATTGCCTTGAAAAGCCGTGCTTTTTTGATTGGGTCAATCTGTTTAATGATTAATTCGTCCATGTTTTCGACGAAGTGTCTAGCCCTCGCCAGAATGCGCTCCAAGTCGGCAGGCCGGGCGGCTTCTTTGCGCTCTTTTTCTTTGGTTAGTTTTTCGATCTGCTGTTCTAGCCTCACGAGATCATCCTCCATGAATTTAATTGTTGTTGGTGACGACAGCACGCGGATTTTGTCCAGCGTGTTTGCTACATCCTTCTGAAGCTCTGCAATGCGGTCTGCAAGGTCTTGAATCTCCTGGAGCTGGCCTTGATTGCGCAGGTTCCATTCGCTGCGGATAACGTCCAAAACGAAGTCTAAGCGCTCCTGTGGCACTTGCAGGTTATGGACGAAGTTGGCGACGGATGCTTCCAGCTTCTCTTTCGGGATGCGGTAATAGTGGCCATAGTTGGTGCAGTGGTATGCGGGGTAGTACTTGCCGTTGCGGCCGCGTGAAGCACTGCCGCCGAGCGGGTTGCTGCACTCAGGGCATAGAACGTGCTTGCGAAACGGAAAGTCGGGGTTGCGGCGGCCTTTATCTGCCAGGTGCTCTGGCGGGCGCTTAGTGCAAATCTGCAAGTCGCCTTCGTCGTTCTCGACGATCATCTTCTTGCCCTTATGGGCACGATTGAACGTCTCAACAGAAATAAGCCCCTTAAAGGCGCAGTGCACCGGCCTACCGCCCGTCCATTTCTCGACGTTCACCCCGGCGTAGATTGGGTTGAGCATGAGCTTCTGCATAGCCTTAACTGTCAGCGGTTCTCCGCCGAGCTTCTTAATGATCTTTGAGCGGTCTTTTCGGTCGCGCTTATACTGCACGCGAGTCGTAAATCCCAGGCTATTTACCTTATCGACGATCTGTTTATCCGTAAAATGCTGCATTCGCATGTCAAATATCATGATCACATACTTGGATTCAGTCGGGTGTGGCACGAGTATGCAGCGCTTGCCCTGCTTGGTCTCTACTTTCTGGCTCACAAAGCCGTAAGGTGCGCGGCGCATCCAGTAACCCATTTGGGTGTAGCGGATTTCAGCGCCAATCATGCGGCTCATAATATCGCGCAGTTCGTCCTTAGCGCGCTCAGCTTCCAGAATCTCAGACTTTTTGCTGGGAGAAAATTCGCTCCATTTGTACTTAAAGCCCAAGTGGTCGAGCGTATTAACCTTCTCGCTGCTGATCACGCCGTAGGTGTCAATCAGTATGACGCCGCACTCGTCCAGTTGCGCTTTAAGGTCTTCGTAGATGCGCGAGCCGCCGCGCGTAAAGCGGTCGATGGATTTGATAATAAAAAATTGGATATTGTTCTTTGGGTTTTTGCAGTAGTCAATCGCGGGCTGCATCGGCTGGATGTCTTTGGAACCGGACTCCATAAAGGAAAAATATTCCTTAACTTCCATACCGCGCATACTTGCGAAACGCTCTATTTTGTTCTTCTGGTCTTCGGGCGAATCGCCATCCCTACCTTGCTTGTCCGTCGATACACGAATTGCACCGACCGCATTTTTACTGGTGATCTTTGGCGGCATTTACCCCTCCGTTTCTGCGCCTTGAGCATCTTCCGCACTAATAGCATCCAGGATAACGTCAGCTAAAATCGCTATGCGTTCCTCATCTGACATAGCCGAAGCACCATATAATCCCGATTCGTTGGCGTCCATTTTTTACCCTGTGATATACTCAAAACTATTAGTGTTGGTAATACTTATATTCTATTACTAACACTAATAGCTAACAATGCTTTTGGCGTTGTATTATGCACATTTTTTGTACAACACCGCTGTTGAACCTTTTTACACCCTCCCACCTCCTATACTCTCTCTTTATCTTTCTCTCTTACTAATATATAAATACGCGCCTATATACTTGACAGACCCTAGCAGATTAGCTACACTAGAGGTATGAGTTTGTTAGCCTTCCAAAAACAATTCCCCGATGAAGCAACTTGTTTGATGTTTTTGGAAGAGCAACGCTGGAGTAATGGCCGCTACTGCCCGCACTGCGGCAGCCTGAAATCCTACAAGTTCGCTGACGGCAAACTGTTTAAGTGTGGCGATTGTCGCAAAAAGTTTACAGTTAAAGTTGGCACGATGTTTAGCGATAGCCATGTACCGCTGCAAAAATGGTTTTATGCGATCTACCTAAACACCTCACTTAAAAAAGGTATCTCCTCAATCCAACTCGCTAAGTATTTGGACATCACCCAAAAAACCGCTTGGTTCATGCTCCAGCGCATCCGCTACAGTGTCGAGAGAGCCGGACGTAGCGATCTACTTGGCAACATTGTCGAAGCTGACGAAACCTACGTCGGAGGTAAGAAGCACGATGGTATGCGTGGTCGTGGCGCAAGTGGTAAAACACCAGTTGTTGGTATTGCCGAACGCAAGGGCGAAATCCGTTTAGCCGTCACGGAGGATACAAAAACAGCTACCCTTAATAAAGTCATAACTGACAATGTAAAGCCTGGCTCTACAGTTATAACCGACGAATATAGACCTTACAGTCACGTCACCCAACTTGGTTACATGCACCGCCGCGTCAATCACGCCAGCAAGAGCTTTGTAGTTGGCCAGAAACATACCAACACTATTGAGGGCGCATGGAGCCACCTAAAACTAAGTATCCGCGCTATCTACATTGGAGTTAGCCCGAAGCACTTGCAAAAATATTGCGCAGAATATGAGTATCGCTACAATACCCGCGAACTAAAAGACGATGAACGTTTTGATAAATGGTTTGGGTTTGTGAATGGCGCAAACTTAACCTATCGAAAACTCATTGGCGTAGGTCGGTTGACTATGGCTCCAGCAGGTACGGCTCCCTCATTGACATCACTATCCAAGAAAGACCGGCTCAAAAAACTCCGCCTCAATAGACAGGGTAAACCTCGTGCCTTACCTGGCGAAGACGATTTGCTGCTTGATTCTGAAATTTTTAGCCGATATTGACTGTCCTAGCGGTCTAGGACAAGAAAGTATGTTTTGCAATCTGAAACATTTGAAAAATCGTGTCACTTACCTTATAAATATATGGTGTAGGTGGGGTTGGCAATAATGCATAAGTACCGGTCACATACAAAAAAACAGAAACAAGAAAAATAAAACTACAAAGAAAAAATAACAACCATCAAATAACAAACCTAACAGTCAATGCTCATCTAACTAATACCTATTACTAAAATCACTACACATAATGAAACTACCTAAACTAACTCCAAGACAACAAACAATCCTAAGACTGCTGTATAGATACAGATTCTTAAATCGTATTCAGATACAAACCTTAATGAGTCATAAAGACTACAGACGCATTAATGCATGGCTAGCAGACCTTCGAGATAACCACTACGTCGTGTGGATATATTCAACTGACTTTTTAGAAAAATCTAAGCCCGCCGTCTATTACCTGGGCTTAAATGGTATCCGCTGGCTCAAGGAGCACCAAGATCATCCGATCGAGGAGTTTCGCAAACGCTACCGTGAATCGTCGCGTAGCCAAGGATTTATTGACCAATGCATGTTAGTGGCGGATTGCTGCATTGCTATGGACAAGAAGAGCGCTAACAGTAACGCCAACAATATTGGCAAGAATAAGATTAACTACTTGTACGTCACCCAGGCAGACTACGCCGATCCAGACAGTGATTACCATTTCTTGAGCGAGAGTGATCTGATAAGCCCGCAGCTTTGCTATGAGAAGACAACCACGACCAGAGATGACGTAGTAGCTACCACGTACCTTCTGGAGATTATTGAAGCAACTATGCCACGTTATCGTGTCAGAAAGCGCCTCAAGAATTACATCGAGTATTTGGAAGATGGTGAGTGGCAAAGCGAGACAGATGGAGACGAGCCAAATCCAATCGTTATGTTCATCTGCCCAACCCTAAACGACATGATCTATTGCAAACGAGCTACAAAACGGCTGCTTGAAGAGAAGTGGGGTGAGGATATTCGGCTGTGGTTTACGACGGTTGAAAAACTCAAGGCAAACGGAATGACTGGGATGATTTGGGAGGAGGTCAAGGCACCTGAAGATGATGACCAAGACGAGGAAGACGATGAGGATTGATGCAGCCAATGTAGAACTTTCATTTGTAATCAAATGGAAGTCACCTATTTTCCCGCTGGAAAATAGGTTTTGAGCCTTAGTCTCGCCTAATTCCCAGCTCACTCACTTCCTGCACACTCGGCAGCTTCATGAGTTCTTTAGGATCAAGCAACACTTTAGTCGAGCGATTACCACCACCCACCATAATCTCTTTGCACTTAAACACCTCGCTGTCTACCCAGATAGGTAGCGTTTCAGGCAGGCCAAAGACCGTCACACCACCAATCATCATGCCGGTGAGCTCGACGGTTTGCTCGCTTGAAGCAAAGGAGGCACTTTTGACACTCAATAGCTTTCGGACTCGCTTATTAACATCAACCTTGTGAGTGGCAAGCACGACACAAGCAATATAGGTACGTGGTTCGGAGCGTCCAACGACAATGATCGTATTTGCGATCTGCTCGCGCGGATACCCGTATTTTTCAATCAGCGGGTCAGTATCGGCAAACTCCGGGTCGCACGGAAATACGATGTGCTCAACTTTGTATTTATCGAGAGTTTGTTTGACGTTTTCGGGTAGATCGTGTGTCATGTGTTGATAATACCACAATGTTCCTGTATGATGAGCGAATGTTCACGCAAAATCCTAGTGCAAACCCCCCGCGCCCGTTGCCACTTTGACAGTCGGGGTGTTTTACATATCTTTAAATAGCGCAGACGGCCCCGACAACGGGGCTTTTTCTTTGCCCGCAAGTCTGCTGCTACACTAGGAGTAATTTACATGAGCGAAAAAACGAAAAGTTTACTTGAAATTCACATTGCGGTGTTTCTCTTTGGTCTTGCTGGGTTATTCGGCAAGTTCATTGATTTACCGGCTACTTTAATTGTGTTAGGCCGCGTAGTCTTTGCGACTATTGCCCTGGGCTTAGTGCTTCATTGGTCAAAGAACGCCAGCTTTAAGCTGGCTAGAACAAAGGATTACTGGCTGCTGGGATTACTTGGTGTGGTGCTAGCGA
>DASRJJ010000089.1:0-11346 GCA_035649555.1 Saccharimonadales bacterium (SeqCode) | reverse complement strand
TGAATGTCCATGACGTTGGCGATTACGAACAACCCCTAGAACCAAATATGGTGCTAACTGTCGAACCGGGAATTTATGTGTCCGAGGAAGGTATCGGCATCCGTCTGGAAGATGACGTTCTGATTACCAAAAACAGTTCTGAAGTATTAAGTAAAAAGTTATGGAGGTCACTAGCATGATCCTTAGCAACGAACAAATCCGGCAGGCGGTAGCAGCGGAGGATATTGTGATTACTCCCTATCAACCGGATCTTCTTGAGGGAATTACTTATCCTCTCCACCTTGGCGACATCATTTCGAGGCCGCGTACAAACAAGGTTATTAATGTATCATCGGATATAGTGGAAATTGACAGTATCCCTGTTGGGGAAGAGGGATATCTCCTAAAGCCAAAGGACATGGTTGTGTGGAGGACGCAAGAGCGGGTAAGACTTTCTGGACGTGTTGTCGCTGAAATTGATGGTCGTAGTCGAATGGCTTTGGTCGGGGTAATGCCGGTGGCAGCCTCAAGGTTTATACTGCCGGGCTCGAATGAGTATCAGGAACTTGAAATTTGTAATACTGGTCGAAATGCAGTGTTGCTTACGTCTGGTTTGTACATTGGAAAACTGTTATTTCATCAGGTTGGGGAACCACTTCAAGCTGGGTCCAAGAAAGGCTTATGGTAAAATAGAAGTAATGACCAACCAAGCAACGATGAGTTTTTTCCTACGGTTTTTGGTGCGTTGGGGGGTGTGCAGCCTTGGGTTGTGGATCGCGGCAGCTGTTTTGGGGGATAAGCTGACTTATGACGGGCGTGGGTCGGTGTTAATTATCGCCGGGCTTATTTTGGCTATCGTTAACTCAGTTATCAAGCCAATAGTAATATTGTTTACTTTGCCAGCTGTGCTATTAACTCTTGGATTGTTTATGTTGGTAGTGAATGCCTTGATGGTTCTGCTAGTTGCAGGACTGTATGAACCGTTTTATGTGTCGGGCTTTTGGTCGGCGATGCTTGCGGGGCTGATCATCGGGGTGGTAAACTTGCTGGTGAGTGCAATCTTAGAGAACAGTAACCAAGGGAAAAGGCAAACAAAATGAGCATCTATAACTACATCACTATTGCTTCTGTATTGCTTATGACCTTACTAATTTTGGTCCAAACCCGCGGCGCTAGTCTTGGAGCTGGTTTAGGCGGTGGTGGCGAAGTTAATACCGTGCGCCGCGGCACCGACAAAACCATTTACCAAATTACCATTACGGTTGCCTTTATTTTTGCAGCATCAATTGTGCTTGGCATAGTAACGGGGTAGGGCACAAGGCTTATGCTGAGCCGCGCCTATAAACTCCGGTTTCGCCGCCGTTTTCGGCTACAAAAGCGCCAAGTTGGTGAGCTGGGTGCGCAAGCCGAGCGCCATTTAGAAAATAATTTTTTTAAGCGGCTCGAACGTTTAATTCGCGTTCGCCGTTTTGTGTTGAGCTGGCTGTTACTTATGGTGCTGCTTATTGGTGTGTCCATTGCCCAAAACCGCAGCCTTAGTAGTTATTATCAAACCCCGCAACCCATTGCAGGCGGTACTTACATTGAGGGAATGATTGGCACATTTTCGAATGCCAGCCCTATTTATGCCACCGATTTAGTGGACGCCACCGTCTCTAAACTAGTTTTTTCTGGCCTGCTTACCTTTAACGAGCAAAACCAACTGGTCGGTGATTTAGCCGAAAGCTACACCGCCAACGACCGAGGCACCGTGTACACGGTAAAACTCCGTCCTAATGTAACCTGGCATGACGGTAAACCATTAACCGCCGACGACGTGGTGTTTACCTATCAGGTCATTCAAAATCCCGATGCCAACTCACCCTTGTTAAACAGTTGGAAGGGCGTTACCGTTGCCGCTGTTGACCCGCTGACTGTGACCTTTACATTGCCTAATTCGCTGGCTTCCTTCCCATATTCGCTTACCAACGGGATAGTGCCAAAGCATTTGCTAAACGGCGTTACAATGGCCGACATGCGTTCAGCCGCCTTTAACACCTCTAACCCTGTGGGCACAGGGCCGTTTATGTGGCAGGCTATTCAGGTAAGCGGTGGTTCGTTAGACGACCGGCAAACGCAGGTTGCTTTGCGTGCCTTCGTGCAGTACCACCGGGGCGAACCCAAACTAAGTAGCTTTGTAGTGCATTCGTTCCGTAACCCCCAGGCACTGTTAAAGGCCTTTGAAAAACAAGAGCTTAACGCTGTGGTTGGTTTCGACGAGGTGCCTCAGCAACTGCAAGACGAGAGCGGTCTGCGCCGTTATAACATGCTGCTTGCTGCCGAAGTCATGGTGTTTTTTAAGAACACCATACCTCCGTTTACCGACCAGAAAGTTCGTCAGGCGTTAGTGCAATCTATCGATCGTACTAAAGTAATGAGTGGTTTGGGCTATTCGACCGTGCCGGTACGCGAGCCGCTAATTAGGGGGCAGCTAGGGTACAATCCGTCTTTCCAGCAGGCTGGATACGACCCCGCCAATGCCGCTTCGCTACTTGATCAAGCCGGTTGGACGATGGGCCCCGATGGGGTCCGGAGTAAAGACGGGGTACGTGTAATGTTCCAATTAACCACGCAAGAGGGGGGCGAATACGACCGCCTCGCGCGCGAATTACAGCAACAATGGCGTGCCATGGGTGTCGAGGTGGAAATTGTTACTGTGCCTGACGGTGCAACTTTCCAAAGCACTCTTGCCGACCACAGCTACGACGCGCTTTTGTATGGCATTTCCATTGGCCCTGACCCCGATGTGTTTGTCTATTGGCACAGTTCGCAGGCCGATGTTTTGGCACCGGTGCGCCTCAATTTTTCGGAATATAAATCGGGGCAGGCCGACACTGCGCTTGATGCCGGTCGTACGCGGGCTGACCCAGCCCTCCGGGCTATTAAGTACATACCATTTTTACAAGCCTGGCAAGCTGATGCTCCGGCATTTGGGCTGTATCAACCCCGGGTACTCTACATCACTCGCCAGCCCGTTTTTGGCCTAACCGAACACACTATTAACACTGATTCCGGCCGTTTAACGAATGTCCATAATTGGATGATCCGTACGACATTTAAGACGCCGGAGTAGTAAAGCCAGGCAGGCGGCTCCTATTCTTCCGTCTCCGGACGTTTGCCTTGGCAGGCTTGTAGAACCAAGCCTGGCCAAGCTGCATTTGCAACCCTCCGTTCCAAAATAGAAGCCCGGCTGCTTGCCAGCCCTAAACTATTACGGTACAATTACCTCTGTTTTGGTGGGCTTAAGTAACAATGGGCGAGTGGCGGAATTGGTAGACGCGCTAGCTTCAGGAGCTAGTGTTCGCAAGAACGTGGAGGTTCAAGTCCTCTCTCGCCCACCATTTTATTTCTGATCAAGACGGATTTTTTACCTGTCCGCTAGCGGCTTCCGCGGCCTTAACGGCCTCATATTCGGCAACTGCTTGTTGGACTACTGTAACATCGGAGAGTAGCTCGTCGAATGCTTCTTTTGATTGCGGGCTATCCTCGGGCAAATGCATCTGGCCGGCTTGCATATGTCGAGTATCATAAAAGAAAACCTCGCTAGGTGTACCTGCTTTGGGATCGGCAGCAACATAATTCATGCCTATTTTATATTCTTGCCCATCATTTTCGGCATCTACCGATATAAAAACGCTGCCCGGTGGCCCATCGCCAGTTGCTAGGATAATAGCACGGGAAGGGGTGGTATATTGGACTCCTCCGGTTGTCGGGTCAAAATTAACCGATCGTGATGTGAGGGTCCGATTCATTGTAGGATCTTGGTCTTCCAGAGGAGGTAGCTCATGAAGTACCCCAGTCGGGGTTAGGGTGCGTTTACCTAAGTCTAGGGCTTTGTCGTACAGGGTTTTGCCTAGGCTTTGCTTAACTATCTCTTCTGGTTGAAGATTTGCCGGTAGCCGCTGTTATTTTCGTTACTGGTCCCGGCTACTAGGTGCTTTGCTGCTACTGTAGCTGGAATTAGAGGGTCTACTTCTGAAGTATGATCAGAATGTGTTATGTCTTCATTCATTTTTAATTTATTTCCTAGCGGGTATTATAGGATATGTTTTGCTTTGGCCAAAAACTTCTCGCATTTTTGTAGCCGCGTCTTAGGGTGTAGTCATTTGCTCGCAAACACAATGGGTGATAGATTGTGCTAGTGCTATACTAAACATATGTAAAAGTTAGAAAGGTATTTTTATGGATCCAAACGCTCCACAAACTCCTAATACTGGTGCTCCGGCTACCCCGCCAACCGAGCCAACAACTCCCCCGCAACCCGGTGGTCCTGGCATGCCTACTGGCGACGGTGGCGCACCAACCCCTGGCGGTAGCAAGAAGTCTATGATGCTACTTGTTTTTGTTGTCGTTTTGGCAGTAGTAGTTGGCGCTTTAGCATACTTTCTGATGTAGTTAGCGCCTTGTGCTATCATAAGAGTTACAGAGAACCTGATTAAGTGGAAACTACATGGGGTCTAAGGTCGCGTTTTATTTACAGGAGCATTTGTCTGGAGAGGTAATTACATCTCCAGATGCACGCCGTTATTTCTCTACCGACGGTAGTATTTTTGCTATGACGCCTGCTTTAGTGGTTTACCCTAAAAACGAGAATGACGTGCGCAAAACAGCACGCTTTACTTGGCAGTTGGCTGAGCGTGGGCGGATCATCCCAATTACACCACGCGGCGCCGGGACGGACCAAGGCGGGGCAGCTATTACCAACGGTATTATTTTAGCCTTTACCGCACACATGAACCGTCTATTAGAGTTTGACGATAAAAGCGGTGTGGCTGTTACCGAAGCTGGTGCTGGCTATGGCAAATTGCAGCAAACGCTGCACACGCATGGGCGCTTTTTACCGCCATATCCGGCGAGCCTGGAATATTCGACTATTGGTGGGGCTGTGGCTAATAACACCAGTGGTGTGCGGGGCGTTAAATATGGTTCGACGCGCGACTTCGTGCGTTCGCTACGCGTTGTATTGGCTAATGGCGAAGTTATCGAAACCGGCCGTTTAAGCAAGCGTGACCTCAATAAAAAGCTAGGCTTATCTACCTTTGAAGGTGAAATTTACCGCGCGCTCGATTCACTCCTGGAAGAAAATTATCAATTGTTAGAAAAACTAGACCTGCCTGTTACCAAAAACACCGCTGGCTACGGCTTACAATACATAAAGGCGAAAGACGGCAGTTTTGACTTAACGCCGTTGTTTGTAGGTGCGCAGGCGACGTTGGGCATTATTACCGAAATTGCGCTAGATACCGAAACCTATAACCAAGCTACAACAATGGTTGTTGGCTATTTTGACGACAACGAAAAAGCGGCGCAAGCCGTGCTTGAGTTACGTAACCTGTCCGAAATACCCTGCGCTATTGAGATGGTTGACGAACATTTTTTAACGCTGGTAGACAGCATCAACCCCAACCTACTAAAAGGGGTTATCGAAAAGCCGTTCCCAAAGATTGTTCTTTTGGTCGAGTTTGACGACCCTAGCGAGCGCATCCAAAAGCGCCTAGCCAAAAAGGCCAACAAAATTATGGAGCACTTGGCTACAAACCACATGGTCGAAACCGACCCAGCCATACAGGAAGAGCTATGGAAAATCAGAGCTGCCGCGGCCACAATAGTAACGCATAATGAGGGTAATGCACGGGCGTTGCCATTTATCGAAGACGGCATTGTGCCCCCAGAGAAATTCCGTGAATATCTTGACGGCATTCATCAGTTATTCGCCCGCCACCGCTTGCCAGCGGCTGTATGGGGCCATGCCGGTGATGCTAATTTGCATATGCAACCGCTACTAGACCTCGGCCAGGTTGGGGATCGCCAAAAGGTATTTAAAATGCTCGACGAATATTACCACTTGGTGATTTCTTTAGGTGGCAGTACTAGCGGCGAACATAACGATGGCCGGCTGCGCGGTGCGTACCTCGAACGCCTGTATGGCACCGAGGTGTACCAACTTTTCCAAAAGGTCAAACAAATTTTTGACCCGTACGGTACGCTTAACCCTGGTGTTAAAGTCAACGTGTCTGTTGATGCCCTTAAGCCGCTTTTGCGTTCTAGCTATTCCGTCGAGCATTTATATGACCACCTTCCGCGGTCATAGGACATAACAGAGTGGAAACGATATTAAATGTTGTGGGAATTACCGGCGTCGGGCTTTTGTTGTTTGGTTTTTACCGGGTAAATAGCGGCAGGTGGGGCAACAAATCGTTTTGGTATGAGTTCGATAATTTGCTGGGCGCAGTCTGTATCATCGTCTACCAACTGTATTACCACGCTTATGTGACAGTGGTGGCTAATGCCATTTGGGGTGGCATTGCGCTGTGGGGATTGCTGATGTTTTTCCGGCGGTTACACCACCGAAGCCGCAAGGCGCATTAACCACAGCAAAAGGCGGTTTTTGAGAACTGGCAAAGTGAATTTTTAGCCATCGGCAGCTTAATTGTACTGACTATTTTTTGCGTCAGCGATATTCGCCGCAATCCAAACCTGTGGGCAAATCAAGCTCTACAACTGGCCAATAAACTGGTTATCTTTTTTGCTACCACGAACCGACTTTCGTATTCGGGCTCAACGTTTGGCCGCGGGGCAAAAGGCTCGTAGCGAACCACGCCAAATCCATTTTTGTATAGGCAGTCTTCGATTTCTTCGGCCGTTCTCCGGTAAGAGGTCAGCCCATACCTCGTTTCCCTTGTTCCGTGAATGCGATGTTCGGATATATAAGGGTCATACGTAAATATCAATTGCGCATTATCACTAGTTACGCCAGCAATTCCAGAAAAGACTGGCTCTATTTTTCGCTGAAGATGTATTAGCCCCAGGGCCACTACAAGGTCAAATGTTAATGGTGTTTTTCTAAGATAATCGACTACTGTCGTCTCCTCAGTAGTGATTCGGGTATTATAAGCGCAGTTTTCTAGTAGCTGCTGTAGCATTTTCGCTGAAATATCCACCGCCACAATATGCTCGGCGCTTGTCTCCTGCAATATCACCTCAGTTGAAAGGCCGGTACCAGCTCCCAGATCAATTGCCCTATGCACGGCCATCGAATCTTCCCTCAAAACCTCTGCCAGTTTGGTAGGGGCTGACCAGCCATTGCCGCCAACAATATTGTTGTATCCTTGGGCTATATCGTTATAGTGGTTTGCTATCTCAATTGCAGTAGTCAAATTGATAATCTAAGGTTACTTCTTCCAGTCACCATTTGTTAGACGATTCCGGCCATTCAAATGCCACTCATGAGGATTAGCATTCTCAAGTTGAGCAAAGAGCTTCTTGGCAGTTTTAGTATAGAACTTTTCTTTAGCAATAAAGCGGCGAGCTTCTTGCCAGTGCCCACGCAGAGTATTGCCCATTGCTGCTTGTTCGAAAAGATCAAAGTCCACGTCAAGGTTATCAGCATCTTTGGCGATTTTGGCTTCAAGAGTTTCGTGCGCTTCGTATTCGTGCCACAATGTCTCAAACTCATCTTTCATAGGCAAGCCACTCAACATATCTTCGAGTGCAAGCTTTTCGTTACGCTCAACGTATTGCCGAGAAAGGTAGTCAACATCGCCCGTTCGGCTTTCTGGAATATCATGCATAAGGACCATTTTTGCAATTTTGCCAGTGTCACCACCCTCACGGCCAGCAATAATCATGGCGATCCAAAAGACTCGAAAATGATGCTCGGCGAGATTTTGGTTGACGCCACGCAAGAATCGATTGCCCATTCGGGGGATAAGGCGAAGATTGCCGATTTCAAACAAAAAATTAATATCAGGTCGTAAATTGTTAGAAGATGTAGTCATTCTATTACTATACCATCAGCGTGGTAGAGCACTAGTTATGACGGTTTTTTGCCAATGTACGCCTGCCGGCTTGGCTAAATAGCTAATCAGGATGCTTTTGGTGCCAATGAGTGGCTTGTTGATATGCTAGGGCAGCCTGCAGAACCGTTTGGTCGTCAAAATAAAAAGACGCCAGCGGGCCAAGCGTCTTTTTATCTGTAATAATCTCATGGTGCAGCAAAGAGTACGTTAAGATAACTTTTTCAGAAGATCCCGAAGCTGCTGTCAAAGAAATTCGGGTGCTGTTAGATGTGTCGTACTAGGCCTAAAGAGGAGTAATCGTTTTCTAATGACCGTCTCTTACAAGTACTCCATTGTTACCATTACCTCTTTATGTAGAGCGGGATATTTAACTAGATCGTCGATCGAGATCGGAACTTTGCCGTTATGAATGTCCAGGGCTAACGATTCGCCGAAAGCCATACCCATGGCATAGCCTATGTCTCCACGTTGATCATTACTAAATTCATGAAGAATTTGATCGGCTGCGGCAAGTATGGCGGCGTTTTCTTTATGGGTTCTTTTACTATAACCACTCACAAACTCAGTCTCACAAACCTGTGCAGCTGTGACATAATTAACGTATCCCTCGACCATTTCTCCGAAATCGTTTTTAAAGGGTTTATCCTCGACCAAAAGAGAATGCTGCTTGTCGGTAGCCTGCTTTAAATCAGGGTGAGAATCGATAAGCAACTGCATCCTGCCAAAAGGCGAGGTCTCGCGCCGCAAGGTCCAACTACCATGTTTGACGCTACTCAAATTTTGGGTGGCGCTAATCCACTCGCCCTTAAGTTCGTTTCCGTCTTCGTCGATGAGCAACAGAATGAGGCCATTAAATTTGTGACCGCCATAATGTCCTGTGGGTGAGGTGCGCACATGCCAATCGCCAACAAACTGCCGACGCTGGCTTCGTGATTGCCGCAGAATTAAGCTGACTTCTGAGCCGTCTTTGTTTGGCAGGCTAAGGCCATGCCATTCATTTCCGACATGCGTAAACCGGATTACATGGTCGTTAAAACGTGGTTCATTGCTGGGCCCTTGACCGTATTCGTAGTGACTGAGCCAGATCCCCTCGAGTGTATCCATATGCGTATATTACTTAAAAATAACGTCAACGCAAAGGCACGGGAGATCGGTCGTTTACTTCCGCGGTGTCACCGGGAATAAATACGCCGCTTAATACTCTACTTGTGAAAGAATATTAGATGAAATTATTACTTAAGAGCCAAACTCAAACAGGACTTTAACTATGCGACAGATGAGAGAAATGAGAAAACAAAAAAGAGTTCGAGAACCAAACTCTTTTGTATCTGTTATTTCACTTTGGTGCGCCAATGCGACGTTAGGTGGAACCAGATTGAGAAAAGTATCGATCCTGACAATTTATAAGAAATTGCTCAATATACCTGATTATGCGAACCGATGTCGAGAAATTCATAATGATCTTCGGTCTCCCGGTACACAACTCGCAAATCGCCGCCAATTGAAAAAGCTCGTAGACCTTTCATTGTCCCGACTAGAGAGTGGTCATCTAACGGATAGTCACGTACGCCCTCCATAAATAGTTTAAGTCGGGCCTGGAATTGCTTCTTGAGTTTGGAATTCGGGGAAATGCGGCTTTGAAAGTTCTTTTCAAACTTACGATGGCGACGAATAGGCTTCATGCCTAAAGGTCTTTCATGAAGTCTTCGACGGATGTAAATTCTTTGACCTTGCCAGACTTCTTCTCTTCGTCAAGCTCAGCAATCATTTGCTCGTAACGAGCGTTGGCTTCAGGGCTAAGCACAACTGCCTTGCCGTCAAAGTCCAGTTTACGGCCATCAGCCTCAGCCTTGGCCCATACGCGGATGTACGCCTGAGCGGAATCGAAGCCTAGGCTGCGGGCGCGGCGTTCTAGGCGGTCACGAACGTCTTGATCGATGGGGATTTGTAACTTGGTGGTCATGGTACTTAA
The DNA here is from genome assembly GCA_035649555.1 of Saccharimonadales bacterium (SeqCode). Classification (GTDB taxonomy): domain Bacteria; phylum Patescibacteriota; class Saccharimonadia; order Saccharimonadales; family UBA4665; genus DASRJJ01. The sequence continues at coordinate 1,557 of DASRJJ010000089.1, read as the reverse complement.
ATGGTATCAAAATGGTACTAAGATGTCAATTGTCTCTATGACCAAGATTGGATGGTGTAATAAATTGAAAAAGGAAACCTCAGTATGCATACAAGCATGGCAGATATAGGCTCTACGTTTAAAAAGCTTAGGGTCGGTGCCCGCGAAAAGGAGAGCACCGACCTGGTGTGGCTTAGGGCTGCAAAGGCCTAGTACATCCGTAGTTGGTAATTGGCGTAGTATTCATAGTAGAGGTGACCCCCGCCGTCTCTCGGGCAATCACCGTACTCGCCATACCAGCTACCGCCTCCCTGGTGCGTCGCTCCAGATTAGAACTCGTAGCCAAACAAAAAGAATGGCCATACAAAATAAATTATGGAACTATTCTCATCTGTTCTGTTTCTTGGTGCGCGAGAGAGGACTTGAACCTCCACGGGTTACCCCACTACCACCTCAAAGTAGCGCGTCTACCAATTCCGCCACTCACGCAAAATGTTCAAAATGTAAAATGGTGGGCGATGAGGGATTCGAACCCCCGACATCCTCGGTGTAAACGAGGCGCTCTAGCCAGCTGAGCTAATCGCCCAAACAAATAAATTACCAAGCTATTGTACTAAAATGTACTCTGTTTTACAACTTATATTTCAGGGGCGGTCTTTTTGGTTATTGCATAGTTATAAATGCCGCGAGCGGCCGCAAGTAGAGTTTGGCGGTGTGGTTTGCCCCTGACCACTAATTGATTACAGCCTTCTACCCACAGCTTAAGGCACAGTGCCGGCAAGTATTGGTTGCGATGTGCAGTATCTAGCACAGTGACTGCTTGCATCGGCGTTCGCTCATTTTCTGGGATGTGTTCCAGCACCGGTTTTATGACTTGTTCAAAACAGAATTCGGCCTCATTGGGACCAAAATGCCGCTTAAACTCTTGGAAGTAAAGCGCGGCAATCCCATCGTAACTAAGATCAATGTAGGGTAGGCCCTGCCAGCCATTCCATACTGCCTGGTAGCGTTGTGACACTCGCTGTGTAATGTGTGCGTGGAAAGTCAAGCCGTTTTTAGGGTCCCAGGCGGTTACTTCACGCATCACAGGCAACAATGCGGCTTTTTGGGGTGAGCAATTTTGGGTAATGAGATTTTTGGCTCGAGTATAATCGGGTGCTTCACCAGCGATTACTCGAGTATTATGTTTGCCCTTGGCTACGGCTGCTTCAAGGGCCATTTCTCCGGCAACGTGAGTTTCGAGCAGTTTGAACGGCTTCGCGTCTGTGGGCAAAGAGGGTACTGAACCCTCGGCTATAAAAACGCGCTGGCCGGTTGTTTGGGCATAAAAATCACCAGTTACACCGGCTAGCTTGTCTATATCCCAGCGATTCATGTCTCTGTCGTAGCTAATGTGGGTCATCGCCACTCCCACGAAAAGCTGCCTGGCAATAGCAAGGCGGATGATCGTCATGCCGAGGGGCCCATCTTCTATAGTTATGGGCGTAGACGATTCATCCGGCAAATGGTAAGGAACACTAAATTCCTGCATAGATATAGCATAATAGCAGGGAATTAATTTACAAACTACGCAAGCGG
>DASRJJ010000088.1:0-2526 GCA_035649555.1 Saccharimonadales bacterium (SeqCode) | reverse complement strand
TTACCGTACGACTCCGACGAAGGCCGCGCCATTGCCGCCGCCGTAACTGCTTTAATGACCGGTCACGCCTACGCTACCAGCGCCAAAATGGCGCAGCGCGTGGGACCGTTTGCCGGCTACCGCAAAGACCGCGAGGCCATGCTTGGCGTATTGCGCATGCACCGTGCCGAGGTTTCGAACATCGACGCAAGCCTAGTATCCGAAGAACTGCTAAGCGCCGCCGCTGGCGCCTGGGACGAAGCGGTGGAATTGGGCGAATTGTACGGTATACGTAACTCACAAGCCAGCGTGCTTGCCCCAACTGGCACCATTGGACTTATGATGGACTGTGACACCACTGGTGTTGAGCCAGATTTCGCGCTCGTTAAGCACAAGAATTTGGTAGGCGGCGGCTCGATGGCTATCGTTAATCAAACTGTGCCACGCGCCCTTAAGACTTTAGGCTATACCAAAGAGCAAATCGACGAAATCGTGGCTTACATTTTTGAACATGGCAGCATTACCGGCGCGCCGCACCTCAAGGCCGAGCACCTGGATGTCTTTGCCTGCGCTGTCGGCGACAATGCCATCCACTACCTTGGCCACGTTAAGATGATGGCTGCCGCCCAGCCGTTTATCTCTGGTGCCATCAGTAAAACCGTCAACATGCCAGAAGAAGCAACCATCGAGGATGTCGAGCAACTGCACATGGACGCCTGGAAAATGGGCATTAAAGCCATCGCCATCTACCGCGACAACTGTAAGGTTGCCCAGCCATTGTCTGGCAAGAAAAAGAAAACCGAAGAAAAGGTTGCAGAAACCATTGTGGTAGCTGCCGAAGCACCACAACCAGCTACCATTGTCGAGACGGTAAACGACAAGATTGTGGTTAAGGGTGCCATGCGCCGCTTACTGCCACGTCGTCGCAACAGCCGTACCTACAAGTTCCACATTGCCGACCTTAAAGGGTTCTTTACGGTCAGCGAGTATGAGGACGGTGCTTTGGGCGAGTTGTTTATTAACGTCTCCAAGCAAGGTTCGACACTCGCCGGTCTGATGGATTCATTTGCAATCTCCGTGAGCCACGGCTTGCAATACGGTGTGCCGCTTAAGAGCTACGTCAAGACGCTTATGAGTACCAGCTTTGCACCATCGGGCATTACCGATGATAACGAAATCCGCACGGCTAGCTCGATTACGGACTATATCATGCGTCGTCTAGCACTCGACTACCTGTCATTCGACGACCGCCTAGAGCTCGGCTTAGCCTCTTTTGACGACATGCACGAAGAACAGACCATGCTGCTCACCGACGACCGGTCATTAGAAGGCAAACTAGTCGAAGAGACTGCCGAAAAAAAGGCCACCGAAGAACCAGCACCGCAACTAGCTGAAGCAAAAGTATCTGGCACTAAAACAGCGTCTAAAACCGCCGACCCCGCCGCACCGCTATGCTACAACTGCGGCAACCAGACCCAACGCGCCGGCAGTTGCTACGTCTGCCGCAGCTGCGGCTCCACCACCGGCTGTTCGTAAAAGAAAGGGGCTTTGCCCCTTTCTTAGACCCGCAAAGGCATAGTTATTGGTTATCAGCAATGGGATTAATCTTAAATGAGCCGAAAGGCCCGCTTCTTTATGTTTTCACCAATACTTTTTGCCTAAATTAGTCGACACTAGCAGAGCAAGCGGTATCCACAGTAGTAAGAAAATAATTTAACTGTCAGTCGATTGTCGGCAACATTAGCACATGTTAGGCTAAATATATGAAATTGGTTATTCTTTACCGGCCGAATAGTGAGCATGCGAGTGAGGTTGAGGCGTTTGTGCGCGATTTTCAGCGTCAGTTTTTTGAGGCGGGCAAAAAGATCGAGATGATTAGCATAGATAGCCGCGAGGGTGTAGCAAAGTCTGAACTATATGGGATTATGCAGTTTCCATGTATTTTGGCAGTGGAGAATAACGGCGCGCTTATCAATGCCTGGGTTGGCTTACCGTTGCCCCTTATGAACGACGTCGCCGGGTACGCCCAAGCCGGCCGCTAGTTGATACCTGTTGAAAATTGCGCTACACTACCAATAATTGCGTTCCCTTAGGGATGAGCGGCTATCAACCGCGAAGCATCGGGCAGAAATCTAATAAGAAAGTAGACCCCGACGGCCGGGCACCGTAACCGCCAAACTAAGCGCCAAAAAGAATCACTTCTTTTGGAAACCGGATGGTACCGCCCTACACATAAGGGTTCCGGTGACAAAAGCAGTGATTTTTTGTTTAACTAGGAGCAGATATGAAGTTTAAAAGCGGGACACGCCGAAAGGCAATCGAATACGAAAAAGAACTAGTGAAATACTGGAAGAAACACCAGACGTTTGAAAAATCCGTAGAGCAGCGACCAAAAGACAACGCCTATGTGTTTTATGACGGCCCGCCGTTTATCACAGGCGTGCCACACCACGGAACGTTACTAAGTTCGATTGCCAAAGACGTGGTGCCGCGCTACTGGACGATGAAGGGCGAGCGTGTCGAGCGTGTTTGGGGCTGGGATACGCA
>DASRJJ010000087.1:0-3658 GCA_035649555.1 Saccharimonadales bacterium (SeqCode) | reverse complement strand
TCAACCGCAGCGAACGATTACCCCGCCGTTTGTACAGGGTAATTGCTCCGATGGTATCGAGCGTGACTTGTTTGGTTGCCATAGGCTTTATCTAACGGATCACTATATTGCGGCGCGACATATCCACGCGCCCGGCAGCTGGGTTGGGGATGAGGTTAACCAGGCCCGGCTTTACCAGTTTAGGTGCAGTTTCGGTGATGCTGGGTACGAGCCCAAGTTCGCGCAGGCGCTTCATAAAGGCGCTAAGCTGGGTTGGGAAGGCGTGCTTGCCGCTAATAACAAAGTAATCTTCGTTTTGCGGGTTTTGCATGCTGGCGGTAATTCGTTCGAAGGTGCCTTGGTCGCTTGGGCCGGCAAATTTGTCATCGGCGCGGCGGCGGTCACGCGTAGAAAACCTGGCGTAGGCGCTTTCGGTGTCAATTTGGAACCATACTAGTAGCGGAACAGCGTGCTGTTTGCGGGCCAGGTCGCGTAACACGCGGCGCTGCGAACTGCGCAGCGCGTTGGTGTCGTAAATTACGCTTAGCCCAGCGCCCAAAAATTCACCGGTAATGTAATCCATAAGCTGGCCAACGACTTGGTTTTCCTCTTTGTCGTATTGCGGATGCTCGAACAGTTCGCCCCGAATGCGGTCGCCATGCACATGCGCCGCCTGCAACTGTTCGCACAGCTGGCGCGCAAAGTACGTTTTCCCCGCTCCTGGGAAGCCATACAAGAGAATAAATAGCGGTTTCGTGGGAACAACCTTCGACATGTACATTTAGGTATATCAGATCGTGCTGGAAGTCTCAACCCCTTACCCCTATAGGCTATTGCTGGGAGGCAACGTATCTAACAACACTTTCCATAGCCAACAGTCGAAGTCCGGCCAAAACCAGGCTTGGGCTGTGAGTAGGGTAAGTTAATAATTCGTTTGGGCCGTGACCCTGGTGGAGTATAAGAGCCTTTCGCTCTATACTTGCTTGGCCACTTCCGTCGGGGTTTCTGGCAAAAGACCAATCGAACTCAAGCGGCTCTAATGCTTCGTTTAAAAGCTCGACATCTCTTTGTGAAACCTCAGCAGGAGACTTAACGACAACAGTACTGAGGCCCGGTATCCCGCGCAAGCCCACAGGTACGTAGACGTACTTATGTACAGGGATGCGACCCCCTCCTTGCTCTATTACGGTAGAAATCCCTACTTTTTCTCTGGCGGGCTCGCAAAGTGCTATAGGCCCATCACAGGTAGGCACGAACCCGCTGCTCCAAAGTGAAGTCATATGTAAATAATGGTCTTCGCCATCGCTGCAGCGCACAGGCGAAGGCCCCTTAACAGGGTAAGCGGTAGCAAATTGTTCAATCATAACCAAAAATAATACTATTTTATTGGCCAAATAGCAACCAAGGCATATGGTGACAACCAGTATTTTTTAGCGTATGATGTATCTGTTAACACATAGGGGTATAGTACAACGGTTAGTATAAAGGTCTCCAAAACCTTAGATCGTGGTTCGATTCCACGTACCCCTGCCAGATATTTGAATTAGGCCCATTTTGGGCCTTTTTGTTTAAGTCGGCCAAGTCTTTAAAGGGGTCGGTTAGTATATATGACAACTTTTTGTCCTTTAGCTCAACGTTCGCAAGCATGTACTCCAAAAGTTGTTGCCTTAGCTCATAATTTGAACATTTAAACAATTCCACGGCGCGTTGGGCGAGGTCTAACAGGTATGACGCCGTTACTTGGAAGCTTTTGTTGTCGCTCGTCAGGCGCTTAAGTTGGTCATTAAGCTCTTGTTGCTTTGCTTCAAGCTCATTTGCAATTTCGTCATGGAACTCGGGTGTAATTCTCCCGTCCAGACGGTCAAGGTAAAGCTTACGCATTTTTGCCTTGATAGCGTCATACGTTTTGCGCGTTTGTTCGATGTTTTGGGTGAAGTAATGCTGCTGGTTTTCGTGGCGGCGCTTTAGCTCGTCTATAACTTGCGGTATGAAGTGCTCGGGTATTCTTACGTCGGCAATGCTGCCCTCTACATCGCCAAGCACTAGGGCCTCGGCTGTGTTGGGGTTGCCGCAGTTATTGAGTCCGGAGCCGCTACAGCGCAAATACACTTGCTTGCGGCCATAGTACGATGAGACGCTACGGCCGCAAGTGCCGCACTTTACGATTTTCTTAAAAGTAAACCATTGTGAGGCGTGTTTGGTCATATCATGACCGCGCACGCCCTTTACTTTTAAACATTGATTGAAGAGGTCGCGGCTGATAAGTGGTTCGTACTTATGCGGATACGACTTGCCCGCGTGTACCATTACGCCGTAGTAAAAGGTGTTATTTATCATCTGTTCGATGTAGGATTTGCCTACCTTGTTGCCGTAGGCGCTACGCAAACCTTCGTCGGCTAGCTGTTTGGCGATAACCTCATAGGGCAAGCCTGTGGAGCGCAACTCAAAGCCACGCACTACGAAAGGCGCGCGTTCGGTGTCTACCACGATGTCTGCTGTTTTTTCGTCTATGCGCACATTTTTATAGCCGATTGGCGCACGGTGTACCCAAATACCGTCGTGCAGCATCTGCTCAAAGCGTCGCTTTACATTATCGCTAATGGAGTCCGAATAGTACTTGGCTAACGCCATGCCGATGCCGAGGCGGAACCAGTCGGCGGCTGACGACTCTTTGTTGATGTAAAGGCTGTCGTATGGAAAATGCAACTCAATTTTACCTTGCTTAACGAGTAGCTGCATGGCCTTTACCTCGTCTTGGGTAGAGTCGCGCGTAAAACGGTCAACCTTATCGAAAACAACCCAACAGTGTTCCTCCATTTGCCGTATATGTTCCACAAGGCTGGCAAACTTTACTCGTTCATCTTCATGGGCACTTTCGTCAAATTCATGGTACTCGTACGGTAGCTTTTTCTCGTCGGCGTAGCGTTCAAGCCGTAGCTTTTGGGCGGGCAACGCCTGGCGTTGCTCCTCGTTGGATACCCTTGCGATTAGTACGATTTTTATATCCATAATACTCCTTATTAACTTACCATTAGTTGCTAGTTATTCGCAATGTTTTTTAGTGCATTCGCGCTAATCGGCGCGAATTCTTTAAGTACGTTTTCTATCTGCTGGAAGTGTTTAAAGCGGTGCCCTTGTGGCGACTGGAGTAGTGGCTTAATGCGGTACCATGCTTGGACGCCATAATGGGCATCTAATGTGCTGCGTAGGGCGGCGATGCCAGCTTGGTTAGCTACTAACAAGCCCGCTGTGGCGGCCATTGCCGCTTGTGGGGTAGCTTTTGGGTTTTCTTTAAGGTAGTTCTGTAGCAGCTCGTAAGGTTGTTTTACGTCCAGGGCTAGCAGGTCAACCGATGCGGTCAGCTTTTGCCAGCGCCTCAAAAGCGCATCGCGGCACAACCGCGCCTTAAACAAATCCTCAAACGTCCATGCCTCGAAGTTTGGGTAGGTTCGCTTTATGGACGCTTTGCCAACCAGGCGCAGTTCATACCTTAATACTTCAAAGGCTGGTCGTTTGATTGCCTCTAATAGGCCAAGCTGCACCAAACTGTCTTTTTCTATTGCTCGCTTTCCGCTTACCTTTGCCTTGCGGAGGTCGCTTAGTTTGTCGTAAAAAACCAAATCAACCGAATTGCAATGTATGTGCAATGCATGGCCGTCTCGAAAATCGGTTCTTTGCA
>DASRJJ010000086.1:0-2443 GCA_035649555.1 Saccharimonadales bacterium (SeqCode) | reverse complement strand
ATGGGCTTGCGTAGTGGCTACAAATGTTACACCGATGAAGACCTTAAAACCGAGACACAGTGCTATGCCTCATCGGCTATCGGCGACGGTGCATATTTATATCTTGACGAACATGTCAACGGCTTCGCCACAATGTCGCGGCTTGGCCAGTACATAGACAAAACCTACATTTTAAAAATCGTGGACGACAAAAATAAAACCATCGACGAATGGAAACAACCAAAGGGCGAGCAAGTGTTGCGCCCAGATTCAGCCTTCATTGTAGCCGATATGCTATCCGACACGCGGGCCAGTTACATGCGTGTAAAAGCCCAGAGCTACAATGGTTGGCGATTTGCCCTTAAAACCGGCACCACCAACGATGGAAAAGACGGTTGGATGATGGGAACCAGCAGTAAATATGCTGCCGGCGTCTGGGTTGGCCACTATTCTAGGCAGGTAACCATGAGTGGATTCATGGAAAATATGACGCTACCTGTCTGGCAGGGTTGGATGAATGGTGCCCATAAAGACCTTAAGGCCAAAAACTGGGAGCCACCATCCGGTGTGAAAAAATTGCCAGCGTACATTGTGCGTACTCATGTCGGGTCATCATCACAAGAGCCAAGTCCCGACCAAGACTGGTTCCCATCATGGTACCAACAACCGAAAAACAGCGGCGGTTCACGTACTATAGACCGCGTCTCGAACAAACTAGCTACCTCTTGTACGCCAGAGCTTGCCAAAGAAACGCAAACTGGCGGCAGCGACAGTAGCTTCTCGGCCGACATCTTTGTAGGAAGCGGCGCAATCGGCACCAACACGACCGACCAAGATGACATCCACAACTGTAACGATGTTAAGCCTTCAATTACTTTAACCACACCAACAACTTGTTCCAGCGAAGTCGACTGTGTGTTTATTGTAACCGTCAGTCAAGGTACGCACGCACTGTCCAGCGAACGATTCCCCGGCACCGTGTCGTTAACCGTTAACGGCCAGGCACTCCCAAGTCAGGTTGTCGAATCATCACCTAGCACCGTGACCTTTACCTACCAACCGACAGCGGATGGCGACGCAACCATTGACGCAAGCATCGTCGACAGCGTGCTGTACACCGCCTCGCAATCGGCGACAGTAACCTTTGATGTACCGTAAATACCACGACTTCGACTCTGGCTCCGGCCCCAACCACAGACCCTTCCAGATTATTCGTAGCCGCGGAATAAAAAATCCACCCAGTACTGCTGGGCTGGATTTTTTATGGAGAGGCGGGCACACTTAATCTGGAAGGGTCTGTGGTTGGGGCCAATATAGGTTTGCCGTTACCCGCCGGCTTTTAAGCGCTCTGTAAACTTCGACTTCGGCGTCATACGGCTATGGCTTTGGCGGCTTTCACCTTCCTTCGTCTGGCCAAACACCATTTTGCCAGCAACTGTTTGATGCATCCTCGTTACGGTCACCGGCACAGTCTGGCCAACTAAACGGGCACCACCCTCAATAACAATCATCGTCCCATCCTCAAGGTATCCAACACCTTGGTTGCGGTTACTACCTTTTTGTAAAATGCGGATGTTAAGCGTTTCGCCAGGCAACGCAATCGGCCGAAGGCTCTGGGCCAACTCGTTAACATTTAACACTTTTACGCCCTCTACAGCGGCAACTTTGGAAAGGTTGTAATCGGTGGTGTACAGCTCGGCATTCATCTTTTTTGCCAACACCACCAACTTATCATCAGCCGTTTCGGTCCCCGGCAACAAAGTGCGGTCAACAGTTACCCGCATGGGTGCGCTGTCTTGTAGTTCGTGGGCGATGTCTAGGCCGTAGCGGGCACGTTCACGCTTATGCGAATCGTTGCCGTCGGCTAGTAGCTGTAGCTCGTTCAAAATAAACTGGGGTATAACTAGTTCGTCAGCCATAAATCCGGTCCGCACAATCTCGGCAATACGGCCGTCAATTAGTGCGCAGCTATCTAAAATAAGCTTGCGGGTTTTGCGCTTGCCAAAGCGGGATATCAGGCCAGACTTATTGTGTTCAAACAACAGCACAGCCACCCCAACAAGGATTAAAATTTCTAAAATGATCATTTACTTGTTTATTCTTTCTCTAAAAATTGGTTGAGTGCGCTCCGCACGTCGGGTACACCCTGTAATAATGTCATTTTTTGACCGGTTTTGACAACTGGTCCTATGGCTCCCTCGAAGCCAAGTTTTTTGGCCTCGGCCAAGCGCTTGTCGGCAAAGGGGACATGGCGAACTTCGCCACTTAAACCCACTTCGCCAAAAACCACAGCGTTAGCCCTAAGTTGCAGCCCTTTGGCCGCGGACCCTATCGCCATGCACACCGCCAAGTCAGCAGCGGGCTCGGTAATTTTTATACCTCCAACGATATTAACATAAATATCTTGCTCGGCTAAATTGAGTTTTGTGCGGCGTTCTAACATCGCAACCAATAAATTTACTCG
>DASRJJ010000085.1:0-7743 GCA_035649555.1 Saccharimonadales bacterium (SeqCode) | reverse complement strand
CAAGGTAATAACGTTATTTTTGATACTAACTTTAACTTTTACCGTGACCGCGAACATTTGCGCGAAATTGCCGCAAAATACGGTGCGCACACCATCATCATTTGGGTTCGTACTCCTAAAGAGTTAGCCCGCGAGCGTGCCACCAAAGACGCCCACAAGCAACACACGCGTGTGCTGGGCAACATGCCCGTCGAACATTTCGAGAGGATCAGCAGCAACCTGGAACCCCCGCGCGAAGGCGAGCACGTCATTGAGTTCGATGGTACCCACGTTACGTCAGATATGGTAGCCGACGCACTCGCTGCCCTATGACCGTCAAACGCCAACGCCAACTCTTTGCGCTACTGCTAGTGGCCTTGGTAATGCTTATTGGCTGGGCAGTAGAGGGACCTGGGTGGTTTTCGGCCCCGGGGCAGTTTGAGCAAAACCAGCCAGGTTTGTACCGTGTGGTCCGCTTTTCCGATGGCGACACTATTGTGGTCGACATGAACGGCAAAGAAGAAACAGTACGTATGATCGGCGTTGATACGCCCGAAACCCACCACCCAGATGTACCAGTGCAATGTTACGGCCCGGCCGCCAGTGCCTACACCAAAGACTTAATTGGCCAGCAAAAGGTACGGCTCGAAGCCGACCCCACCAACCAAAACCGCGACCGCTATGACCGCTTGCTGCGCTATGTCTACCTACCAGATGGCCGGTTGGTCGAGGCCGAAATTATCAAAAACGGCTATGGTTTTGCCTACACCAGCTTTCCGTTTACTAAAAAAGACGAATTCGTCGCGCACGAGCAACAAGCCAAAACCGAAAACAAAGGCCTATGGGGCAATTGTACCGTCACCGAAGACAACGGCCGCAAACAAACCAATCCGAGTGAATAAAACTGTGCCATTCTAAAAGCTAAGCGGTATGGGATACTTGTATTCACCTAGCCGCGTATTCTCAGCTAGCGCAAGCTCGCCAATCTCTTGTATGCCACCGGTAAATCCCATAGTACGAATGTCTTTTATGTCTTGCCGCAACTCAAATCGCGGGTGACCAAAAATAAGTGCTAAACCCAATTTGTTGACCTGCAGGTCAAGAGGAAAATAGAAATAATTCCGAACTACAAACGCATCATCTCCATCAGGCATTAGATTCATACCACAAACAGAACGCGAACCTTTAAGTACCTTGGCGCCCCACCCGTGCTGAGTTTCGTGTCCTTTAATTAGTTCTCTCGTTGCCAAATCTACCACAACGTTGGTCATTTGCTGTAAAACATCCAGTACATCGGACAACTCTTCTATGTCATCAAATAGTACATCCCCGGGACTTCGAGTAATTTCTGAAGGGAAGGGCGGGAGTAAGGTGTCATACGGCAAAGCCGCAAACTGCTCCAATTGGCTATTTAACGGTAGCGACACCTGGGCGTCCCTTAAAGCCACTTCAATACGTCTTTCGTAAGAACTCTGCTCAGCCATAGCTATAAAACTATCAGATACATTTATTAATTTGTCAATAAAACGCAAATCAATTTTTCTTAAAATACCTGAATCTCAGCGATAGTTTGCTAAATCACATTAACTAATTGGAGATACTACGACAGAGTTTCCTCGAAAAAATCGTGCAATTGCCCTAACAATGGTGGCCGCATTAGACTACAGGATGTGGTGTCACAGAAAAAGCCGACACGACAGTTATTCGTTTTGGGCGGCGGTTAGCCAGCCCGAGGTTGGGGGGAGAGTTAGTGTGTCGGAAAAACCTTTGATTGTTCCGCCTGGTGTACCAAAGGCCCAAAAACCGACGGCATACTTTGGTGTATACATCACCGCACTAGCCACTGAACCGTCGTATGTCGTGCCGGGTGCGACACTCACTTTGGTTTCGCCGTTATCACCAATGCGGAACCAGCTCCTCCTGGCCATATATGTAGCTTCCGGATCAGAAAGTATGTCGCCAATGATATTTGCCGCATCCGCCTCGACGATTTGCCCGCCATCGGCCTTCCATTCATCAACTACCTTGCCATTTAATTCTACTTTGAGCAAGCTAGTCTGCGGCAGCTGTTTGCCATTGTTCGCAAGTACAGTGTAGGCCCGCATCAAATCCTGGGGCGAAGCAAATACTCCATCGCCGTGTGAGGAAGCGAGATAGCATTGTGTTTCTTCCTTACTCTTGTCGTTATTGTAGGCCAAGGTCGTTACATCTACCTGTGGGTGGTAGCAACTAAAACCATTGTCGTTTTCCATCATCGTTTCGATTACCTGAATTGTTTTATTCATCGAATCTATCCGTCCAGGGCTATTATCATCCGGAACAACAGTCGCCATTGCTTTTGCTGCCGGCGCTAAACGCAAGCCACCAAGTGCCTGACGGAGCGTTATCTGTCCCAAATATCGGCGGTCAAAATTTTGTAAGCAGTTACCGCCCTCCTCGTAACGCGAAGTGTTAGTGCAAGGATAGCCTGGGAGCGCCTCTTGGACATCCAGGATAGTCGTGTCGGCATTCGCGTCAGTGCTCTCTAGATAAGCAGCGTATACCAAGGGCAAGGCCAATGTGCCGACTTCGGTTTTGCTCCGGAGCCGATGCTTTCCCGTCCCGTCGGCCCAACTGACAATCTGCCCCGTGGTTACGTCCTGGGCCATCAGCGCCGCATCGTGCCCACCTTGTTTTAGTAGTTGCTCGCTTTGGGCCGCGAGTTGTTGCTCGGCAAGCTCTTGCAGTGATTCATCCAGTGTGGTGACGATCTTCCAATCGTTATTTTTTTCAAAATAAGACGTGCCGTATTTGGCGGTCAAATCATCAAACACCCTATTTACAAACGCAGGGCTGTCTTCGGCAAATGGCTCCACACCTTGCCACAACACCGTCTTGCCATCGCGGTAATAATACGTAAACAGCCGCTTGTCAGAGCTACCAGTCGTATCAGATTTATTTGTCCATAAATATGCCGATATAGCACCGATCAGCACAAAAGTAATGGCGATAAAAAACAGCATGAAAAGCTTATACCGCTGCCGCACTTTTTTGGGCGGTCGCTGCTCGGGCGGATAGGGCAAAGGGAAATCTGGTTCCGGCTGCTGCATTTGTCGTGATTATACCGTTTCGACCGTGATTTATCTAGAGTAGAGGAGTTGGAGCGGTCCTACTTCCTTTTACTACCATCCCAAGCCAGCTCATACTTTTTGCCTTCTTCGCCCGCTAGCTTACCGAACACATACCATGTGGTGACAGAAATTTTGTAGAACTGATGCCCACCTTCGCGAGCGGCTTCATCCAAGACTTTTTGCCCCACGTTAAATCGTTTATGCAACGCCCGGTAGGCGGGATGTTCGACATCAACGTCGTGTAATTGTTCGGCAACTCCTTCAAAATAAACACCGAGCGGATATTCACCAGGCTGATGCTGCCGCACGATGTTGCCTGCCACCTTTGGGTTTAGAGCAATCTCTTGGCTGTGCCGGCGAGAGCTAAGGGAGCGAAAGTACAGGTTTAGGTCGTCATCAAAGGCATAATGCAGCTCACAGACCCACGGCTGGCCATCTTTGCTCGTAGCTAACGACAGGTGGATGACATTTGGCAAATAATCACGGATCGCTTTTTGAACATCAACACTCATACAACTCCTAGATGTTACGCTTGCTTAACATGGACTTTTTGGGTCATTGTTTTCGTGCTGACGTAGCCGCAACAATCGACATCCGGATCGTAGAGTTCAATCAAATCGAGGTCTTGGCGCGGGAAAATACGGGCGCCCTTTATCTTTTTGCCCTCCGCCAGCGACTGCTTTAATGCATCATACTCAACTTGCGGCAGGTAAAAATCAACATCGCCAACTTGCGAACGATACGGATCGGGCTGACGAATATACAAGTACGTGTAGGTCGTTTCGGGCACACCATCTTTGGCTGGAATGGTAATCGGCTCGTGCAATTTAAAATATTTTTGGTTGAGGTTAGCCGAGGCTTCTGCCATTTCCTGACGTAGTTTCGTCAAAAACTCGTACTCGTCATCGTAGTGGCAAAATACGCCGATGTTTCCGGCATTCGGCAGATATCGCTCGAACGATTGCTTGCACAACTGATAGCACGCAAAATGAATATGTTCGATGGCTCTTAATAACTCTTGTTGGGATTTGATCGGACTAAAACGATAGAGCTTCATGGTTATTGCAATATGGCTAACACGTTTCCGGCCGGGTCTTTAAACCAGGCGATAGACGGGCCGTCTTGGGGCGATTTACTGCGCGCTACGCCGTCTTCGTCCTGGTTGAAGCCGTCGTAATGCTCCAGCTTTACACCTTTTTCTTTCAGGCCGGCCACGGCCTCGTCGATGTCATCAACAGGGAAGTTAAGCACCGTAAAGCTAGCTGGCACGTGGCCTTTACCCTTGGGGTAAATAAACACTTCGCCGCCGGTCGCCAGTTTGAGTTTTAACCCCATGCCGGCCCATTCTTTTACGTCTAACCCCAGCGTTTTGCCGTAAAACTCCTTTGCCTTATCTAAATCATCAACCGAAAAGCTACTAAATGCTTGTGACTTTTTGAACATACTGCCTCCTTATCATTGCTGCTTTAGATAGTATAACCCTAATCAGTGCCGGGCTTAGCCAATGGGCCGATAGCTTCGTCCACCCAGGAGGCAAGGCAGGTCAGTGCTGCAACACGAACAAATTTAGCATCGGTTGGATTAACTCTATACAGTTGCTCTTTGGCGGCTTCCTCTGGTGATAACCGCGCTAACTCACCCATCTTACCTAAAGTCATGTGTTTACTTGTATGGCCAGCCTCGGATGGAATGCCCCACCTTTCGGCGCGGGCGTAGTAATACGCCATGAACGATAAGGGAGTTTTATAATTGCTGCCAGGGGGGTTAATAATTCTGCAAATAGCAAACAAGGTAAGCTCGCTTTCGCTCAGGATAACACCGGCCTCTTCGTCTGTTTCGCGTATAGCGGCCACCGGAATTGGTTCTAATTCGCCTTTGGGGTTTGCAGGGTCGATCGGATCGCGGTGTCCAAAAGGAATTTCAAATTCCGGCTGTTTACCATGGCGCCCGATATCCCGGCGGGTCATGATAACGTCCGGCAATAAAGAATCGCTTGTGTGATATAACACCACTACACCGGCAGCCGAGCAAAGGCGGGGGTTTGCCTGCAACTCAGGTGGAAACTTTACCTCAAAGGTAGTACGCCACTGGCTCCCATTTTCCCATATGCCCGACGCAATTTCTGTCCCAGGTGTGAAGGGTTGTATCATGCAATTATTCTACCCTAATTAGTGAAGGTGCCACAGGGCTCACACGGTTAGTAACAGTCGGGGAAATCAGGTGTTTAAACGAAAACTTTCCGGTGGCAGGGTTGTAGCCCCGGTAAGCTATACGGATTGGCAGATAAATAGCGATAACCAACCACGCAACAAAGTACATCTCGCGATGAAGCCGCAGCTTGTGGAGGCGGTAAGTACGGGGTGAGCTAATAACGTACTCATAAAAGATCCCGGGCTTGGCATCGGCCTGACGGAACGAGACGGTCACAACCATGCCCGGTTCAAATACCACCTTTTGTTTGAACAATGCCAGATGAGCGGAGAGGTCGAGATCTTCGTGGTGGCGGCGTTCGTGACAAACGTGGTCGCGCACCAAGTCCCACGACGATTTGCGGATGGCGATATTGACGCCCTGCATAGACTGTTCGCCCAACGGCACGGCACGGCGGGCTAGCCAATTGCGAAAATAAAAATCAAGTGAGTCGAAGAGGGAACGAGCACACACTTCGCGGTAGCGCACCGTGCCAGTGGCAGCCTGGATTGAGTCGTCTTGGAATACCTGCTGGATGGTTTCGACCCAGTTCGGTGCAATAATACTATCGGCATCTAGCCGGCCAATAATCTCGCCGCGTGCTGCATCAAAACCACAATCGCGGGCGTACATCACGCCTTGCCGTTTTTCGTTAACAAGCCGCACAAAAGGGAACGAACGGGCAATGGCTGCTGTAGCATCGGTAGAATTATTGTCTACCACAATCACCTCAAACGGTGTGACGGTTTGATGTGCTATAGCTTCTAGGCACAATCGTAAGTGGCTTTCCTCGTTGTAAGCAGGAATGACAATACTTACCTTAAACGATTTCATCCTATATAGTGTAGCGTATGGATGGGCGTTCTGCCGAACACAAACACCGCCGCTTTAGCTTGTTTACCCGGATAAAACATATTGTTTTATGGCCTTTTAAGCTAATTAAACGCTTTTGGAAGCGAGGTTGGTGGCAAAAAATTGCTGTGGTGCTGGCCACTCTTGTGCTTGTTTTTTCGGGTACGATATTTGGCATTGCCCAGTGGTATATCAACACTAATAATCATAAACCGCTGCGCCTTGGTGCGACGTTTATTCCATCGTATGCCGAAGATTTAGGGCTCGACCCCCAGCATACCCTAGATATCTTGCTAGGCGAACTAGGCGTCAAACACCTACGTTTGGTGAGCTACTGGGAACAACTAGAACCGGCGCAAGACCAGTATGACTTTTCACTACTCGACTGGCAGTTCCGTAAGGCCGAAGCCGCCGACGCCACGGTGACGCTATCGGTTGGTCTACGTCAACCGCGCTGGCCGGAGTGCCATATGCCCGAATGGGCTAAACATATATCGGGCGGTCCGAGCGTAGGGCAATGGCCGGAGCAACTTAACCAATTTATTACCGAGGTCGTAAACCGCTATAAAACATCACCCGCACTCGAGAGCTATCAGCTAGAAAACGAATTTTTCTTAAAAGTCTTTAGCCCCGAATGCACCGACTACAGCCGCGACCGCTTGGTCGAAGAGTTTAACCTCATCAAAACAAACGACCCATACCACCCGGTAATTATGTCGCGCAGCAACAACTTTGGTGTACCCCTGGGCGAGCCGGTACCGGACATTTATGGTTTTTCGGTGTATCGCCGGGTATGGGACGATAAGACAAACCGCTACTTTCAGTACCCACTGCCGCCAAAATGGTATGCCTTCCATGCCGGTTTGCAACAAATATTCCACGGTAAACCCTCGATGTTACACGAACTACAGGCCGAAGCCTGGCCACCTAAAGGGCAACCCATCCAAGACACATCACTGGAGGAACAAAACAAATCTATTGATGCCGAGCGCCTCAAAGATACTTTTCAATTTGGTATAGACACGGGCTTGCGCGAAATCTATCTATGGGGTACTGAATACTGGCTTTACCGTAAAGAAAAACTTGGCGATCCAAGCCTCTGGGACGTTGCCAAAGAACAGTTTAAACGCGAAGGTTCAATCGGAACCGACTAACAATCGGTACCCAAAAATCATGCATCGGCTGGCGGCTGATCGAGATCATCACCTTGTGGGCCAAAGGTTTCTCTCATCAAATAGCGAAAAGTGCTCAGTAGCTTTTCATCGTCAACGCAAATTCTTTGCGCAGGATCGCTAGGCGGCGTAAGTCGCTCATTTTGGCACACCGAAAACGAAAACTCACAGATACCGCCGGCAGCGGCGCAGCCAAATATAACTTCCTTGCGGTTTGGTCGATCAATCTCTGTTCGTGGCAAACCTTCGGTAACAGCTAACACGGCCGGTGAATCTGGGCGTATACCTTTTGGTGCACCTGTTTCGTAAATTAAAAGAGTAGTTACGGCAACTTTTGCGCAAGGTAGTTCAGCTTCAGACATAATAATTATACTAGCATATAAACTTTATTTGATAACAAACAACAGTTTTCAAACAGGGTACAGTCCTGCATACTGGTA
>DASRJJ010000084.1:0-6215 GCA_035649555.1 Saccharimonadales bacterium (SeqCode) | reverse complement strand
TTAAAGCAGACCGCAAGAACATCGCTCTAACCGTTACCGCTGTCCCGACTCGCGATGAAGCTGAACCAGACATTAACGAACAACTAATCGTAGAATATTACTCACGCTAGGGAGGCAAGGAGCACTATGTCAAAAACGATTCACAACCCTTCAATCGTCAAAGTCGACGACCACACCAAAACCAGCAGTACATTTGTTGTAGAACCAATGCACTCTGGCTACGGCATGACACTTGGCAACTCGCTTCGCCGCGTATTGCTTAGCAGCATCGCCGGTGCTGCCGTCACTAGCTTTAAGATCGAAGGCGCAACACACGAATTCACCACCGTTAAAGGTGTTAAAGAAGACGTCGTTGATATCATGCAAAATCTTAAGATGGTTCGCTTCCGCGTATTTAGCGACGAACCGCAATCTTTGCGCATCGTGCACAAAGGTAAAGGTGTTGTTACGGCCAAAGACATTCAGGTTAACGCCGATGTTGAAGTTGTTAACCCTGCCCAAATTATAGCTACTGTTGACGACGACAAAGCAACATTTATTATGGATTTGGTTGTCGAGACTGGCCGCGGCTACCGCACCGTAGAGGAAGGCGCCGCCAAGAAAGCCAGCGACCAAATCGCTGTCGATGCGATCTTTAGCCCGGTCTTACGCGTTCGCTACAAGGTAGAGAACACTCGTGTTGGCCAAATGACCGACCTTGACCGTTTGCTTATTACCATCGAAACCGACGGTTCAATTAGCCCAAGCGATGCGTTCGAGGAAGCCTCGGCCATTTTAGTAAATCAATATACCGCTTTGGCTGGTAAAACTCGCGTAACTGCTACCGAGCACGCCGTCGTAGCTGGCCCAACCCTGGGCGATGGTATCGACGAACCTGCACTTAACACGCCGATCGAGGATTTAAACCTGTCAGCTCGCACTACTAACGCGCTGATCAACAACGACATCCACACCATCAAGGACTTGTTTGCCCTTAGCGACACCGAACTGCGCGACCTCAAAGGTTTTGGTAGCAAAGCGTTGGACGAAGTTAAAGAACGCCTGGCGGAGATGGAGCTGTAGCATGCATCGACACGGATATAAAGGCCGCAAGCTGCACCGCGAGCGCGATCAACGCTCTGCTCTGGTAAAGGGCTTGGCTGACTCACTCGTTAAATACGAGTCGGTCGAAACCACCTTGCCCAAAGCCAAAGAGCTTGTGCCCTACATCGAAAAATTGATTACCAAGGCCAAAAAGGGCGACCTGCACAACCGCCGCCAAGTGTTGAGCGGCCTACAGACCCACGAAAGTGCTCACAAACTAGTTGACGACCTCGCGCCTAAAATGAAGGGTCGCGTTAGTGGCCATGTGCGTATCGAAAAAACACGCACTCGCCGCGGCGACAACGCCCAACTGGCCCGTGTTAGCTTTGTGGACGACCTTAAGGAAGCACCTGTTGCCAAACCTGCCGAAAAGAAGGAAGCAGCCAAGAAAGAAGCTACCGCAAAAAAAGCTCCTACCAAGAAGGAGACTAAATAATGAAGACTTACAGCGCTAAACCATCCGACGTTACCCGCAAGTGGTACGTTATCGATGCCTCCGAGGCTCCCTTGGGCCGTATTGCCACCAAAGTTGCCACGCTACTAACCGGTAAGGGCAAACCAATGTTCACCAGCCATGTTGACTGCGGTGATTACGTTGTGGTCATCAACGCCGACCAAGTGCAGGTAACTGGCGGCAAAATGGACCGCAAGATGTACTACAAGCACAGCGGTTTCCCTGGTGGCTTGCGCGAAACTGTCATGCGTGACGTTGTCGAGCAAGACCCAACCCGCGTCGTAGTACAAGCTGTTCGTGGAATGTTGCCAGTCAACAAGTTGCGCGACGGCCGTTTGGACCGCCTAAAGGTGTACGCCGGTGGCGAGCACCAACATGATGCCCAAAAACCAGAGAAAATCTCGGTAAAGGAAGGTAAATAACATGGCTGCACACAGCTATTTCTACGCACTAGGCCGCCGCAAAAGCTCAACTGCCCGTATTCGTTTGCAAAGCGGCAAAGGTACTATTACCATTAACGGCAAGCCTGCCAGCGAATATTTGGCCGACAGCAAGCAGCTACTTAGCGAGCTCGAAAAGCCATTTGCTACGCTCGAAAAAGAAAATAAATTTGACATTACCGTTGTCGTAACCGGCGGTGGGCATGTTGGCCAAGTTGGCGCTATTCGGCTTGGTATTGCCAAGGCTTTGACCCAAATGAACGAAGACTTCAAGGGTACACTCAAGCGTGCCGACCTCCTAAGTCGTGACCCCCGCGAAAAAGAGCGCAAGAAGTTTGGCCTTAAGGGCGCCCGCAAGCAACGCCAGTTTACTAAGCGTTAGGCTAAACTATAGCCCATCCCTTTTAAGGTCACTTTTAGTGACTAAGGTGTATACTAGCGGTATTACGCGTTGTTTTATATAATCATCGACTGGCAGCACACCGAGATTTATAGATCTTTGTATCTCGCTTTGTGATAGTTTTCCGCCATAGAATAAAACTTCTAGATTTTTTGCTCTTAACAGTAAGCGTAGGGCAATTGGAGACAATCTCCTAAGCCGATCAGCAAATTCTACCTTGTTACCGTCTGGTGAAACTAGAATTTCCATTTCAAATAATTTTTCCAGGCTAGCCTCTAGCTCTTCATACTTAAAAGTAGGCATTTGCTGGGCTAGTTCTTTGGCCTTCCGCAAAAGGTGCTTAGGAATAGGGATAAGAGGTAGTGCCTGCTCCAATTCAGTTGGGAGAGTAAGTAGTCTTTTTACCAGTAGAGGAGTCTTTAGTATTTCTAAGGCTGCACTTTCTGCTCGTTCCCGAAAGGCCGGATCGTCCAAGCTCATAATAGAAGTAAGAAGTTCGCTAGCCAGCCGCTTAATACCTGGTTTCAAGAGAAAAACTGATTTTGCAATCGGCCTCTGATCACGCTTGCCGAAGATATGCTCATCGCAATACCTGAAAAACGACAAGGGAGCCTTGCTTATTTTGTCTCTAAGGTCATCCTTAGTTATATCAGGTGCAAGCTTGTGCGCCTCAGCAATAAGATCAAATGCGGTTATCTGCCGTCTTCCCTGCTGTAAAAAATTGCCGCATGCAGTTGCTAAGGTTTTGGTTACCTCGTCATATTTTCTCCTGGTCTCTCCAGGGCTGTCTCCTAAAATTTCAATCAATCTATCAGAAGGATTAAACCTAGAGTAAGAGTTAAGCACCATACTGTCACAAAGAGAGCGTAATGAAAAGAAGACAGTTGCCGTTGGCAATGAAGGCATATGCATTCGAACACGCTCCAGGCTTGTTCTGCCTTCGACTACCGCGTCCTGAAGGATCCGCAGGCGACGGCTCCCAGCGCCACTAAATGGCACGTCGGAATGTTCACTAGATTTTTGCCCTAAAATAGGCTCGAGTGTTGTGCCGTACTTTAACTGCCAGACGCCCAACACTCCGAGAAGTGGCAGACACCCCTGTCCAAAGGGGGTGGCTACCAGCTGCGTTGCTTTGGTGGCTCCTTCATTATTGGCGAAATATATTTTTTGCTTTGACCCGCTACAGAAGCCATCCTGCACAAAATGATCACTGACAAAACTAAGTAAAGCAGATTTATTACGATCAAATTGAATTCGCGGCTCAAGGCCCTGCAATTCCTCAACCGCAGTCATAAGGTCGGGCATGGTTATGCCGCCAACAGCTCTGACTACGGTCGCAAGTGCGATTTGTCTCTCTGGGTAACTGCCCAAAAGATCAATAGGGGTTTGCCAGCGCAACAAAAACTCTTGATTAGCCATGTCTTCTGGCTGTTCTACTGGTTTGAGCTGAGGAATTTGCGGGAGTGACATTCGCACTAGGTGCTTGATTACTTTTAACTGAGCCTACCATAAATCGGCATTACTTGTATAATAAGTTATAAGATGAAACAAGTAATTTTGACTGGCCTGCGGGCTAACAACGATTTACATATTGGTAATTACTTAGGTGCATTGCTGCCGTTAATTGACATGGCAAAAAAACATGCGGGCGAGTACCAGGTTAATCTGTTTATTCCAGACCTTCACAGCTTTACCACGCCAATTGACCATAGCAAATTGTACAACCAGATTATTCAGAACGTGCGCGTGTATCTGGCTGCAGGATTGCCAGCCAATGACCCTAATGTTTTTGTGTATCGCCAAAGCCACGTACCAGCCCATAGCGAACTTACCTGGATTTTGGATTGCTTTACAGGTATTGGCGAAATGAACCGCATGACGCAGTTTAAGGACAAATCCGCAAAATTAAGCGAAGATCGCATTAGTGTAGGTTTGTTTCATTACCCGGTGCTTATGGCGGCAGATATTTTATTGTACGACGCGACCTATGTGCCGGTTGGTGATGACCAAACCCAACATTTAGAATTCACCCGCGACATCGCCGAACGTCTTAATAACCGTTTTGGCGATTTGTTTACCATACCGGCGCCTGTGCCCAAACAGCACGAATTTTTTGGCAAAGACCAAGGACTGCGCATTAAAGACCTTGTCGACCCCACCAAAAAAATGAGCAAAAGCGACGAGACAGGTAAGGGTGTTATCTTTTTAACCGACTCCCCGGAACTTGCTGCCAAAAAAATCATGGGCGCCACCACCGACAGCCACGGCGAAATTAAATATGATATGCAAGGACGCCCTGGGGTTAGCAACTTGCTCCAAATGCTAGCACTTTTGTCGGGTCGTGACCTAAAGCAGATAATTACCGAATACGAAGGCCAAACTACTTACGGCAGCCTAAAAAAGGCTGTGGCCGACGCTGTTAGTGACTTTTTGGCCGACTTCCAGGCTAAGCTAGCGTCAGTCGACGATGCTGCCTCTCTCGCCAAACTAGAAAAAGACGAAGCCGCCATGCGCAAGCAAGCCACCACAAAGCTAGCCAAAGTACAGCAAGCAGTAGGCTTGCGGCACGCTCAATAACCATGAAGTACGCTATTGGGCCAGAACAAGCTGGCAAGCGGCTCGATCAGTTCGCCGCCGAGCAGTTGCCCAGCCTTAGCCGCGCATACATCCAAAAACTTATTGAGGCTGGACAGATTACCGTTAACCAGCAATCTGCCAAGCCAGGGCTCAAACTTAAGGTTAACGACCACGTCGGCATTGATTACGACAAATCTGCACAAATAATTAAAGCGATTGACTTACCAATTTTATATGAAGACGAGGATTGCTTAGTCATTAATAAGCCGGCCGGCGTATTAACCCACGCCTTGAACGTACACGGTACTGAGCCGTCGGTGGCTAGTTTTATCCGAAGTAAAGTGCAGGGAATAGAGGGTGAGCGGGCAGGGATTGTGCACCGCCTGGACCGCGCCACTAGTGGGGTCATTATTGGTGCCAAAAATCAATCAGCTTTAAGTTGGCTGCAAAAACAATTTTCCCAGCGAAAGACCAAAAAAACCTATGTAGCGGTAGTCGAAGGCCACCCCAAACAAGAAAAGGCTGTCATTGACATGCCCATTGGCCGCAACCCTAAAGCGCCATCGACTTTCCGGGTTGACCCTAATGGCAAACCGGCTAAAACCCAGTACAAGGTACTTAAAACTGGCGAAAAATATAGTTTAGTTGAGCTAACACCCGAAACTGGCCGCACCCACCAACTGCGTGTGCATCTACAAAAGATCGGTTGCCCCATTGTAGGCGACCCTCTCTATGGCAATGGCAAGTATGGGGACCGCTTGCTGTTGCACGCCAAATCGTTAGAAATTACTCTGCCTAACCGACAGCATAAAATATTCGAAGCGCCTTTGCCCCTAGAATTCGACAAGGCTGTCCAATGAACGTAGTGATCCACGATACCACCGCTAAATATTTAGGGGATTTTATCAAGCACCCGCACCATGCGTTGCTCGTCATCGGCCCTGACGGCATTGGTAAAACAACGCTTGCGCAAATAATTGCCGGGCAACTCCTCGGCACCCACCAACTAGAGCATTACCCGTACTACCTGTTTTTGCAACCAGCCGAAACGGGTACAGTCTCTATAGAAACGGTGCGCACCATGCAAAAATTTTTACAGCTTAAAACAACGGGCAAAGGTACAATCCGCCGTATCATCTGCCTTGAGCATGCTGATGGCCTAACGCAGGAGGCGCAGAATGCCTTATTAAAACTGTTAGAAGAGCCGCCAGCCGATACTGTTATTATACTGACGGCACAGAGCAAGCGCCGGCTGCTGCCT
>DASRJJ010000083.1:0-8932 GCA_035649555.1 Saccharimonadales bacterium (SeqCode) | reverse complement strand
AAACACAGAACCCGCCGCCAGCGGGCTTTCGCCCCACAACCCTTTCGGGCCATGACCTAGCAAGATGCTGAACGACGGGGTCAGTATCTTGCTAGGATTTTAGACCATGCCCTCTTGCGAAGGTTTAGGTCTTTTGCTTGTGTTGGTCTTACAAAAGTAAGACTTATAGGTAGTATAGTCAGCCGGCACGGCCATGTAAAGCCGATTACAAATGTCAGTAGTCAGGCTTATAGACCCTTGAAAAGTTGCTCAAGCGATATGTCGAGCGATTGCGCGATTTTGTACAGCGTCGATAGCGTTGGTTTGCGCCTGCCCTGCTCGATAAAACCCATATGCGAACGGTCAATACCGGCAGCGGTAGCGAGCTTTTCCTGCGATATTGGTGTTGGGCGAGCTTTACGCGCAGTAACAATGCGCTTGCCCAGCTCCTTATAAACATCTTCAACAGACCGTGATTTCATACAGCTAGCGTATGGCTTACAAAAGTAAGTATCTACTGACATATGTAAGCGAACATGCTATATTGCTGACATAAGTAATAATTACCGAAAGGAACCAAGAACCGTGAAAGACCAGAAAAGCGCTAATAAAAATTGGTTTGCCCGCCACAAAGTATTAACCGTAGTGCTGGCTTTTGTGGTAATTGGGGTAATAGCAGCTGCCGCTGGCGGCGGTAAATCCAACACCCCTACAAGCAGCAACTCGGCCACCAAAAGTAGTGACGCTGCCTCTACAGCGAAGTTGGGCCAAGCGGCTCGTGATGGCAAGTTCGAGTTTTTGGTAAACAGCGTAAAGTGCGGCGAGGTCAGCATCGGTAGCCAATACCTAAACAAAACCGCACAGGGCCAATTCTGCCGCTTGAACCTTACCGTAAAGAATATCGGCAACGAGGCGCAGAGCCTCGATAGCAGAAGCCAGTATTTGTTTAACGCGGCAGGCCAAAAGTACGCGGCTGATGGCACCGCCACGCTATATGCCGAACCATCGGGCGCTAGCAGTACTTGGTACAACGACGTTAATCCTGGCAACTCCGTGACCGGCGACATTATCTTCGACGTACCCAAAGACCAAACCCCGGCCACAGCCGAACTGCACGACAGCGCATTTAGCGGCGGCGTAAAGGTCAATTTACAGTAGCGGTTTTGCCCTGTTTTATCTCGGCGTCTACAACGTTTGTAAAGTCCTGCATAGCTTGCTCATCCTTAATCCCATGCTCGCTAACAAGGAAGTCGAGAAGCGTCACATAGTACACGTATGCAACGTTTGTAATGGATTCAGCTGGAAACGTACGGGCCTCCATCGAAAATATTTGCTGGCCGCTAGAGTCGGCAAGATGAGGGTCGAGGCCACGCGAACCGAGATGTGTTGCGTTACAGAGATGACTGTAAACAAGCAGGTATTGCCAATATACTCCACCTCTATGGCCGTCCGGCAAATGGGTGCTGTCCGCGTCGGCTTGTTGCGCCCTCTGATAAATCCTGGGTACGGTTTTAACGTCCTCGCCAGCCACGGCTATAAGTTGGGCAATCTCGGCTTTACGCTTATCAATAAGCTCTTTTAGCTTTTCGTCCGTAAACTCGCCTGTATCAAAGTCGGGGTTATCCTTGCGGAACTTTTTTATAAAGTGAAACAGGTCTAGCTCTTTTTGTGTGTCCTCGAACCCGAACTGGGCATACCTAATATTTTTTTCTGGCTCCGGGTCGGATAAAAGCCAGTGTGTATTGATGTAATTTTCGACTATAGAGCGCAACAGCACATTTGACGCTGCTACGCTGCCTTTTTCAAGTAGCCAGAAGATGCCGTCGGCATAGCTATGGACTGCCGCAAAGCTCGCAAGCAAAAAGACTTGCCGGTCGGTCATATCCTTGGTATTTTTGCCGTCGAAAGATTGCAACTTGGTTGCCCCGTAGTCCAGTAGCTTGCGGAAGTTGTCTAATTTGTCAGATGTTTTGGCCATAGCGGAAGGATTATTTTGTTATAAGTCTGTCCTCTCTGCTACCATTTTACTATAGAGACAAGCTACGGGATGTGGCAGGTTTTGGAAGATGTAATGACAAGTAGCAACGATGATAACATTATTGACCTCGACGCCATTGCCGACGATGCCGGTTCCGATGGTGCCGAGAAGCCCATAACCCTCGGCCAATGGGCCGATTTTAAGAAGCGCGACCCGGCCACGCTAACGCCCACCCAAAAGGCGGCAATGGCAAAGGCCGATGCTACGGCGCGTGAGGGTTTTAAGCGCCTAGCGCCGCATCTTGAGCGCATAAAAGAAGCCATGCAAGGCAGTAGCGTGCAAAATGCCATCCAAGCCGCCGCCCGGTTCAATGTTGCGGATATGATGCCGCGTATGTACGAACCGACACTGCCCGACCTAAAGTCGATAGCTATCGCACCTTCGGCTACCTCGGTCGAGCAGCGCAAGCAAACGCTGCTGCTGGAAAAGCTTGTCGAAACATTTGAGGCCCAAGGTGCTGAGCGCGATGCCGACATCCGCAAGCTGCTGCGGCCATCCTATGACGCCGCGAAGCATACGCTTATATTCGGCAATACGGTTATCAGCATACCTGCTGGCAGTGACCAAGCAATAATTTGCAAGCGCCTGTTCCGCGCCGGTAAACCAGTAAAACAACCCGTAGAAAAGGGCGACATGTACGAGAAGCTCGGCATCCTAGGCCAAAACCCCGAAGCTATGCGCAAAAAGCTGTACTCGGCCAAAGACGCACTCAACGACCGCATCGCCAAGCGAACCAGCATAAGCGACCTGTTTGTAATGGTCGATAAGAAGCTCTGGTTTAACGAAAAATACCTGTAGCTACCTCTGTAAGACGTCGTAGGACACTAGCCAGCCCATAGTTAGGGCCATGGAGCAACGAAGAGGTAATGACAAGGAGCAAAAGAGCCAGACACATGTTTGGTCTGATGCTGAATTGCGCCGGATGTCGCGCGTCTTCGAGCTGCTTATAAAAATTGACCAACGTAAGAAGAAAGCCAAGCAAAATGCAGCCGCAAATTAGTGAGGTCAGTATTGTGCCGGTCAAGCCCAACAACGGGCTTGTGGGTTTTGCGAGCTTTGTGCTTGGCGGCGCGCTGTACTGCGGCTCTGTGGCTATTATGACGCGCCCCGCTGGCGGCTTCCGACTGGTCTATCCTACCAAGCAACTCGCAGGTCGAGAGTTGCATATTTTTTACCCGATTAACGGCAGTGCCGGTCGGCTGATTGAAGAAGTTGTAATCGCTAAATACGAAGAAGTAATGAACTATGGTCGGCATCGACACAGTAATTTTAACGCTCAAAGCGCATGAGTTTGCTTTGCTTGAGCCGTCACGCTTTACACCGCACGCTGGCCGGATTTTGGGCGCAGAGGCAGTCGACATGGGCCGTAACAAATACTTTGGTGCTACATGCAACCCTTCCAAGCAGGAGACGGCTATACATGGCTACTTACCGTATTTAACACTGTATCGTGCCTTGCGCGGCGGCGGCCTTGTGACCGAGCTGCGCATCCAGTTCTCGGCACCCAAAATGCTGTATGGCAACAACTTTGATGAGCCGGAAGAATATGAGTTTGGCGAGCTTTGCCACCGCCTACTGGATGCCCTAGAAGTCTACAAAATAAAAGTGCGCGGCGGTCTGCGCACCATTGCCGATGCGCAGGTTGCAACCGTTCACTACTCGAAGAACTTTGTGCTTACTAACTATCTGTCGGCCCGGCAAGCCATATTGGACTTACAGAAGTCGGACGTGAGCGCCTGGCGCGATGTAAGTCAGACGGATTATGTAAACAGCGGTTACGGCTTTAAGACGCACTCCAAGTACCACGAGCTGGCCTTTTACGACAAGCTGGCCGAATACAACAAAGGTAAGCGCGGTCAGCCGACCTTCGATACCGACCGCCAGATGAGCTTTGATTTTGATAAGCACGCAATGCGCCAGCCCTTTGAGGTGCTACGCATGGAAGTACGGTTTGGCAACAGCAAGGCCATTAAACGGGCGTTCGAGCAGGCTCGCCTGCCGACCGACGACCTGCGTTTCACAACGATTTTTAGGCAAGACTTCTCGCAGATGGTTTTGGAATGGCATTTGCAAGACCACTATTCGCGCTACCCAAAAATAGCCGAAGCCACAAACGTTGACCTGTTGGAGCTATTCGGCGAGCTGTATATGCAAAACCCTGGCCGACGCTTATCATCCATTGTAAATGCGGTCGGTATCCACGCCCTAGCCAAAGACGCCGGTACACGCAAGCTAAAGGACATCGTCGGCCCGGAAGGTAGCCAAGCGCTGTTGCGCCTGGCGAAGCGTGCTAACCGTGAGCTGCGTTATAAGGCCGAAAAGTCGGAAGTATTTGAGCTGCTGGCGGCGGCGCTCGACAGGTTCGAGCCTGTTCACCTACATGACTTTGTAAAATGATGACAAAAGTAATAATATACAGAGGTAATAACTATGCGTAAAGCAGTAATCCTAGCAAGAGTATCAACCAAGCGCCAAGAGCAAGAAGGCTTGTCCCTCGAAGAAATCCAGCTCCCGCAAATGCGTGAGTATGCCGAGGACAAAGACTTTGAAGTGGTGCGCGAGTACACGTTTAGTGAAAGTGCCGACCGAGGCATCCGTAAAAAGTTCAACGAGATGATGGACTTTGTAAAACATAACAAAGATGTTGAGGCCATAATCGCCTTCCGGGTTGACCGCGCCACCCGCAACTTTGCGGACCACGTAGCCATGGACAATCTGCGGCTTGAGTACGAAAAAGAGCTGCATTTTGTGCATGACCGTCTAATAATTACCCGGCGCTCGGTTGGCCGCGACATCCAAGACTGGGATACCAAAGTATATTTGGCCAAGCAGCAGATTAACCGCCTTAAAGAAGACGCGTTTAACACGAAGTATGCAAAGCTCAAAGATGGCGAGCTGCCTTGGCTTGCGCCCTACGGCTACCAAAATCAGGAAATCGACAAACGCCATAAAACCGTGGTGCCAGTGCCATTTAAGGCCGGCATTGTGACCAAGTCGTTTGAACTGTATGCCACCGGCACATTCTCGTACAAATCGCTATCTACACGTATTAAAGCCGACTATGGCGTGCATATTCCGTGGAGCGCTTTCGGCACTATGCTTAAAAACCGTTTTTATATTGGCGAGATTTACGATAAGGAAACCGACCAATACTACCCACACCACTATGAGCAAATCGTACCGTACGACCTGTTTTGGCAGGTGCAAGACATTATCGAGGGCCACGGCAAGAAAAAGATAAAGTACGCCGGCATTCCGCACACCTACCGGGGCATGCTGCACTGCAAAGAGTGCGGCTGCGCCATAACCATGGAGCTAAAGACCAAAAAGCAGAAGAACGGTAATGTCCACAACTACGTGTACTACCACTGCACCGGCAAAAGTAAGCTCAAGGGCAAGCACCCAGGCATCGAATGGCTGGAAGAAGGCGACCTGGATGGCATACTGGCGCAGTTATTTGACGAGTGCAAAATACCCAAGAGCGAGCTGCCCCGCCTTGAGCAAGTGCTAAAAGAAGCCCATGGCGGCAAGGTTAAGTTCAACCGTGAGCAAGTGGACTTCCATAACACCGAAATGGCCAAGCTGCAAAAGCGCATCGAAACCGCTTACGAGGATAAGTGCGACGGTAGTATTACTCAGGCACAATATGACGACTATCGCATCAAGTGGCGCAGCCAGCAGAAGCTCCACGAGCGCAAGCTGGCCCGGCTGACCACGGTTGATGAACAGTACTATGTAACGGTTGCCTATCTGTTAGAAATAGCCAAGCGTGGCGCAGAACTGTTTAAAGGTGCTGACCCTAACGAAAAACGCGAGCTGATAGGTTTGCTTGGCTCGAACCTCTTTTTGGATGGCAAAAAGGTCGAAATAACACTTTACAAACCGTTCTCAGACATCGCGTCTTGCGCAAATCGTTCAATATGGCTCCGGAGGCCGGATTCGAACCGGCGACCTCGAAGTTAACAGCTTCTTGCTCTACCGCTGAGCTACTCCGGAATGATGCTCCAAATGGAGCAAAGCTAATGTACGTCGCGTTTGCCGCGAATGCAGATGATTATATCCGAAGAAGGCATTTCAAGCAATGAAAGTGTAATTCTAGTTTACCAATGCCGGCTCTGTAGGTTGAGAGTCTGGTGGTGGATCGTCAAAAGAAGACCATCCGAAGCTCGGTTCTTTACGATCTACTGTTGGAGGATCTTCCCTATATATCAGGCTTGCATCTGGCATAGGTACCGAACGTATAACCCATGCCGGGACAGGCCCTTCTACTGCACGTTCTAATATCATGCCTAGATAATCCCCTACCGTTGTTGCTCTTTCTAGCGTCAAAGTTGTTGGCTCTGATTCCATTTCACCCCCTCCATGATAGATATTACAATTTTAATATAGCGTAAGCGGAATATGCAATGCCCACTCAAGAAATACTGATTCCCACAACCGAAACAGAGCCAGTACAGCCATTCCGCGTTTTTATACTTAAAACAGTAGAAGCCTGCAATCTTGGCTGTCCGGGATGTTATGAATTTGAAGGACCCGACCAAAGTTGGCGATTGCAACCGTCCTTCATGTCCAACGAAGTTATGCAGGCTACAGCCGGTGCCGTGGCCGAACATGCCGAAACCAATGGATTAGAAGGTGTATTGATTGTATTCCACGGCGGCGAGCCTCTTCTCGCCCACCGGAAGGATAAAGATTACTACGGCAGGGCGACGGCGGCTTTTAGGCAGTCGATGCCGAAAGGTTGCACTGTGCGGTTTGGTATGCAAACCAACGGTACGTTATTGGACCGTGAGACTCTTGATAAATGTAGGGAATGGGGGATCCGAGTCGGTATAAGCTTGGATGGCGTAAAAGAAATTAACGATATCCGTCGGCCCTATAAGAGTAATTCTAGTAAAAGCAGTTTTGATGATGCCACAAAGGCCTTATGTTTGATGCGTGACGAATATCCGGACCTTTCGGCTGCTCTATTGTGTGTGGTAGATCTGGCGGCAGACCCTTTAGAGACCTACCATCTCTTACGGAAATTTGACCCGCCTGCTATCGGATTTACTTTGCCCCATGGAAACTGGACATCACCCCCACCCGGCTATGAGTATTTAAAAAAAGAACCAGGGGCGCCTGTTGCATACCGTAGACCATATGCCCCCCTGATGACGCCGGCAAAATATGCGGAATGGCTTATACCAATCTTTGATGTTTGGTCCAAGGATCCAAATGCCCCAAGAATATCCTTGTTTGATGAAATAACTGGCCTGGGTCTTAACCAGCCCGGCCGCTTGGAATACCTCGGCCCTTTTACACCAGATGTCATTACGGTACGCCCGGATGGCAGTGTAGCGAATGTAGATATTATGAGTATAACCGCCCCTGGCATGCTCGATCTTGGCGTAACAGTATGCGACAAAGATGCTTTTAATAAGGCCCTTCGCCATCCGGCTGTCCGGGCACGCCAGCTCGGCCGGGCAGCGCTTAGCAAAGATTGTCTTAATTGTCAGATCCTTGATATTTGCGAAGGCGAATATTTCCCGCACCGTTATGCCGCAGGCAGCAACCCTGAAGAGCCCAATCCAGTATTAAGAGATTTCAAAAATCCTTCCGTATTTTGTGCAGACATTTTTCGGTTGGGTTCTCATATTTTGGGCACCATAGGCAAGTTGGCGCCAGTAGGCAAAAATATCCGGCCTGCAGGTGAGATTCGCAATGAGCGGTTACGTGATATAGCTGAGCGAGCCACTAACGGTTTTATAACTGCCGAACACGCAGTCCGCTTGGCTGTAGCAGAAGGTGCCCTGGCCGTAAGCAAGGGCATATACCCCAGCAATGCTTTACTACTAAATAGTAGTGTTAAAGAAGGAGATAAGTTCCAGTTAACCGACTGGTACCCAATGCGATCTGGTGAGGGTACCCCACCATTTAAAACCCGAACAAGTGCGATCGGAAAAACTGGGGTCTGGGGTGCATTTGCTCACTATTTGCTTAGCCCAGAGCGTTATGATATGTCTTTGTTGCCACCGGATAAAATCTAC
This sequence comes from Saccharimonadales bacterium (SeqCode), assembly GCA_035649555.1. Taxonomy (GTDB): domain Bacteria; phylum Patescibacteriota; class Saccharimonadia; order Saccharimonadales; family UBA4665; genus DASRJJ01. The sequence goes on along the minus strand of DASRJJ010000083.1, from coordinate 886 downwards.
GATCGCGGCCTTCTTGCCTGGATATACAATCTACGTGCGGGCGAATATGATTTATACGCGCATCCAGATGTTTTTACATCTAAAGTTAAGACTTTACCCCCAGACACTGTCGTTGGAAAGATGGAACTGGTTGTTAACACTAAAGACTATGTGCCAATCCAGCATGAGCCTGGACATTTCGGTTCTAATACTGAAGAGCAGTCGGTAGCAACATTCAGTGTCCGAATGGCCGATGTCCTGCCCTTGCTTGCTACCGCCTTTCGGCAGCATATGGATTATACGCCATTAGGCCGGGGGGGAGCGGAACGAGTGAGTAAGCTTGAACGTCACCTAGTTGGTGTAAATACACCAGATTTCGATTTTGTGCCTCCTGAACTAACGGACCGGGCTGCGGCGCAGTATTGGAAGGCGCAGCAAAAGGCAAAGAGGGAGTTTTTGGCTAAGTATTCTATAAGCAATCAGAAAAAGACTTATAGCTAATAGTTTTTAATATGGCGCAAAGCATCACGCTTTTTAAGCGTTTCCCGCTTGTCGTATTGTTTTTTACCCCGGCCAACCGCAATGCGAACTTTTATAAATCGTCCGCTAGTCAACATTTCCAGGGGCACGATTGTCCTTCCCTGTTGTTTGGCTTCAAGTAAGGCTTGGATTTCGCGGTGTTTGGCTAGTAGTTTACGGCTGCGTGTTTGGTCGGATTCGCTAATAGGGATTCCACGGGTGCCGCTAACAGTGGCGTTGATAAGCAACAGCTCGTCGTCTTTTACGGTGACATAGGCACCGCGTAGTTGGCCGTGGCCCATGCGCAGGGCTTTGGTCTCGGCGCCGCTAAGCTGAATGCCCACTACCAAACTATCGCCGAGCTCGTAGTCATGCCGAGCGCGGCGGT
>DASRJJ010000082.1:0-7707 GCA_035649555.1 Saccharimonadales bacterium (SeqCode) | reverse complement strand
CTTATGGTCGTACCGTTAATAGCAATCCCATTACCGCCGGTAAATGTAACATTGCCAGTTTGCCCCTGAACTGTAAGAACTCCGGTGTTAGCTAGTTGACCAGCTGTAACGCTTAGCCCGTCACCAACGGTGATACTTCCGGATACTCCACCCAAACTCTGCACACCACTAGCCGCGCTAAGCGATACGAATTCACTGCCGTTGTAGTACGACAAAATGTTGCTGGTCTGGTCATAGTACATTTGGCCGGCAACTGCCGTCGTCGGCTGCACAGTTGGCGCAATAATCAAACCATCTTTAACTTGTAAGCTACCGTTTATAATAACGCTTTGGGTTCCAAAGGTGAGTCCTTCCGAAGTAGCAACAAATTCGCTTAGCGGAAGCTGCGTAGTCTCAAAACGACTGGCCACACTTTGAGAAGTGGGCTCCTTGCCAACAGATGAGCTAAGCACCAAACCACCACTGCCCAATATTAGTAAGACCGCTAAGATTACGTCGGCGCGTTTGGCAAGGCGAACGAATAATTTTTCTTGTTTAGCTACCGGGACAACTTGTTGTGTATACGGTGATTGGGGGGTGTTGATCGGCTGGTCAAGTGATAGGGGTTGCGAGAGATTACTTTGGGCAAAACCAGCAACACCCGACGCATCATTCGCATCGGTAGCAGGAAAAACAACATTCGTGTTTTGGTTTTTGTTTTGCACGATGTTTTGGTTTTTTCTTTCGGATTTCCGAAAGAGCCCTCCGTATCTATCGTACTCCTGTTTTGGTTATGCTTTCAAGAGTATGAGTCCACTATATCCACGAAAAAACAAAAAACTGTGTATAACTTTTACAATGTCAAAATAAGATACACCAAAATCACCGTAAAGGCCAACAGTCCCACAATGGTTAAGCCAACTTGCAGCAAACTTTTGTGTACGGCGTTTTCGGATAAAGGATTACGTCCAATAGAGATAATGCTTGACTTTACCGAAGAATACAGTAGCACCACAACGCTAACCAACAAGAGTATTAACAGTAAAGCAGAAATGAGGACACGAATGGCCGAAACCTCATGTCCTGCAATATTGTTAGCCAACTCTTGCAAGGCACTTGGCAAAAACGACGTGCCCGATGTATTACCAGCAAAAAACACTATATTTATCTGAACCGGGATAGTTCCAATTTTGACAACCTGCTGTTTGCCGTCTTTGTCCGTTATTGTGCGTTCGCTGGTTTGGACAGTATCAAGATCGGCTTGGGCAATACCCACAACCACTCCGCTTTGTTCAGCTTTCATACCTACACCTTCTATTGGCGAAGCAGTTATTCTGTCACCCGTCTTCACGCTACCATTGATATTACTAACTAAGACTCCGGTGATACCACTGGTCACCACCTGCACCGAATTTGTACCATCCGAAAGTTCAATAAGTGGATTGTCACCAACCACTCCAACCAGTTTATCTACACTGCTAGATTTTACTAATTCAACAGTATTGGGCGGGTCAGCTTTTAGGCCGACGAGTGCCCCTTCTACGATGTTGGTATCAGTTGTCTGAAACCCTTGCGCAATCGAAGACACGCCCTGCGCACCCAGCGGCGGCACCAATACCAATAAAAGCCCAACGAATGTTGCACCACAACCCAGGAATCGAATTTTGCGAGCCAAACCTCTGCGCACGTATATCCCGACTACCCTTAGCTTATTTGCTTATGATTATAGCGTACTCCACATCTCGTAACAATCATAGCCAAACTAGCAAAGCATAAGGCAATGCGGTATAGTTAAAGCCTAACATGTCTGATTTACATAAGCATCATTTACCCAGCCCTCCCACTGTCACTACGCAAGATACCGCAAGAACTCCTATCCAGAGGCCCCAACAATCTCCACCCAAAAAAGACAATTGGCGAAACATCGTTTCTACGGTTGCGGTGTTGTTAATCGCTCCTTTGTTTGCGCTGTTTTTAATTACCTTCGTGTTTCAATCGTATCTGGTCGACGGCCCAAGCATGGAGACAACCTTGCAAAATAAAGACCGCTTAATCGTCTGGAAGGTGCCCCGAACATGGGCCCGAATTACCGGCCACCCATATATCCCCCAACGCGGGGATGTTGTGGTGTTTACCGAGCCACAGTTGGAAAGTTTTGGTCAAAAAGCCAGCAAACAACTCATCAAACGGGTTATTGCCCTGCCTGGGGAACGGGTAGTGGTAAAGGACGGCACACTAACTGTCTTTAACCAAGAGCATCCTGACGGATTCCAACCCGACGAAAACGATACCGAGAATTCAATTGCCGACACCACCCCGGGCGCACTCGATATTACCGTTCCCGACAACCATGTGTTTGTAGCGGGCGATAATCGCACCAATTCGCTTGATTCCCGAGCTTTTGGCCCTATAGCCGTCGACAACATTGTCGGCAAATTGGCGGCTCGTTTTTTGCCGTTTAGCGAAGCTCGCCGGTTTTAGTTTAGCTGTTGTAAAATCTTGGCCAGCTCTTCGTCACTTTTAAAGCTGATTTCTAGCTTACCGCCCTTGGCGGTCCGACGAATAAACACTGGCGAGCCAATACGCTTGCTAAGCTGTTTTGTCTCTGGCGTTTCATTACTCATCCGCTGCTGGGTAGCTTTTGTTTCTTTGTGTCCTTCGCGTATCGACGTCACAAACTGTTCGGCCTGACGCACCGTCCAGCCATATTTTGTAATCGAGGCGAGTAACTCTTCCTGCTTGTCAGGCATATCTTTTAGCGACAATATAGTGCGGGCATGGCCCTCGGTAATTTGTTTAGAGGCCAGCGCTTGTCGCGCTTTCTCAGGCAACTGTAATAACCGCACGATATTTACTACGGTCGAATCCGCCTTACCGAGCCGCCTAGCAATGTCAACGTATGTCATACTAAACTGCTGGTGCAGCCGCTCAATAGACATAGCCTGCTCCAGCGGCGACAGGTCAACACGCTGCACGTTTTCTACCAAAGCAATTTCTAACCGTTCGAGTTCCTTTGTAGTGCGCACCAAAACCGGTACCTTTTGGAGTTTTGCCAGCTTTGAAGCGCGCCAACGGCGTTCCCCGGCGATGATGGCATACGTGCCCTTCTCTAGCGGTGTTACTACTAGCGGTTGGACAATACCAAACTGCTCGATGGACCGCGCCAGCTCCTCTAGCGCTTGTTGGTCAAAATGCTGCCTTGGCTGGTCTGGGTTTGGCACAAGGTCACCGACAGCAATTTTTTGAATCCGCTCCTGTTCATCAAACAGCAAACTTTTATCAAAATCCTGGGGGATCAAAGCATCGAACCCCTTACCCAACCCCATTTTTTTCCCGACTTTAACCGTTGACACGTTTTGCTACCTCCTTGGCGAACTGTTTGTATGAACGCGCACCCTTACTCCACCGGTCGTGTTCAAAAATGGTTTTGCCAAAACTTGGCGCTTCGGCTAGCCGGATATTACGAGGGATCGTTGTTTTAAAGAGTTTATCGCCAAAATGCTTTTCGAGTTCGGTCTTTACCTGCTCGGACAAACTGGTACGCTTGTCGTACATAGTTAGCACCACACCAGCAAGATCGAGCGAGGGGTTGAGCGCCTGCCGTACGCGCTGCACTGTCGCCAATAGCTGCCCCAAACCTTCCAACGCGTAATACTCAGACTGAACTGGAATGAGCAATGCATCAGCCGCAGCTAAAGCGTTGATAGTCAATAACCCGAGTGCTGGCGGACAATCGATAATGATATAGTCAAAAACCGCCACCTTTAACGCTTCCTTTAACCGAAATTCGCGCTGCAGGGCGCTGACCAATTCAACCTCGGCAGCAGCCAAATTAGGATTAGCTGCAAGCAAATACAGGCCTTCCCTATCTGTTGTTTGGACTGCCTGATCAAGCGTGGTTTGCTGAAGCAACACCTCGTAGCTTGTCGCTTCAAGTCCATCCTTTTGCAAACCCAAGCCACTGGTAGCATTACCCTGAGGGTCAAGGTCGAGCAACAACACACGACAATGTGGCCCAGCTAAATATGCGGCCAAGTTAACCGCAGTGGTGGTTTTGCCCACCCCACCTTTTTGATTCGTGACAGCTATGATTGTTTGTTTCATATCCCCTCTGATCCGTGAAAAGTATACCACCTCAAGGCTCAAACCACCAGAAATAAAATGTCGTGGCTTAGCTTACGGTTTCTGGGTTTGCTCGCCAGCAACACCGCCGTCTTGATTTTGCCCGGTGTTAACCGGCCCGACGTTTACGAGTTTATTGTCAGTTTCTCTGTACAATAAGGCGACTTTGGCGTTGGTGTATACCAACAAGTAGTCACCGTTTTCGGCGGCCTTAAAGAAATCTTGGCCCCCAAGTTTTGATTTGTCTTCTATCTTGGCCACAGTCGGGTCTTCGTTGCCGGGCAAGAGGTACAGATTGCTTACTTTTTCGATTATCCGCTGGCTTGTTGCTTTGGCGACAGTCTCTGGAGTTTTTTTAATGTCCTGGTATTCCTTAAAAAGAAAGGCGGCAACAATTGCCAACACCAGGACAGACAATCCCGCTACTGCGCTCCAGAGCGTCTTTTTCCTACGGTGTGGCGCAAACATCCCCTTTAGCATACTCTATAGAGTACAGCAGCTTCGGTTGGCCGGTCAATAGCGCTAACGATTTACGTCTTAAGCGATTTTGGTAATCTTGATGACGGTGTGGCGCTGGCGGTGGCCATGTACTTTATGTACACGCTTCTTGGCTTTAAAGCGGATTGAAGTAACTTTGTCGGCTTTTACTTGGTCTTCTACAACTTCGGCAGCGACTTTTACCTTTTCGACACGTGGCGTACCTACCGTAACGTCGTCGCCGTCAATAACAAGCAATGGTTCAAAAGAAACTGTTTTGCCTTCTGGGTGCAACAGCTCGACCTCAAGGCTTTCGCCTTCAGTTACTAAATATTGTTTACCACCAGTGGCAATGACTGCTTTTTTCATGACCTTACTTTTTATAACTTAACTCATAAGATGGTACCAGATCGGTGCCGATCTGTAAAGGGTTACGCCTTCTGAAGCGAAATAGTTAGCGGCGCGTCGTCTACCGTGCAACTTGTTTCAAATGTCTGCTGTTGGTCAAAAACTAATTTGTTAGCTAACGTCTCGGTTTGGATCAGGTTGCTGTGTTCTTTGATGGCCTGACGCAATTGCTCATCAGTTGAAGAAACACTCAAAACAATGCGGTCATCCACGTTAAGGCCGGCTTGCTTGCGCGCGCTTTGCACGTTGCGGATTACCTCGCGCACCATGCCCTCGCGCTTGAGTTCTGGCGTCAAACTAAGCTTCATTTCTACCTTGAGGTCGAGTAAATTATAGCCATCTTCGCCCTTCTTCAGCACTTCCTCAAAGGAGTCACCGGCCTTAACATCGTAGCGAGGTACAGACGCAACCTGTTTGACATTCAGCTCTTCTTGGATAATTTCGAGTAGCTCTGGCATAAGATTCGGTGCACCGTAAATTTTCACCTCGGCAAGTGGTTGACGAACTTTTATACCGGCTCCGGCGCGCTGACTGAGCCCCTGATTAATAAACTCGCGCACTTTTGCCATGTCGCTCATTATCAATTCATTTACATGGCCGGTGGCGGGCCAGTCGCGCAGGTGGACCGATTCTTGGCCGGTTAATTTTTGGAAGAGTTCTTCGGCCAAAAACGGTGTAAACGGCGCTAAGACGTGCGCGAGTTGCACCAACACATAGTGCAAAGTGCGGTACGCGGCCTGTTTGTCGCCATCGTCCTCGCTCTTCCAAAAACGGCGCCGGCTGCGGCGGACATACCAGTTGCTGGCATCATCAATAAACGGCAAGATTGGTTTCATTGCATTTGGCAGATCGTAGGCGTCCATATGCTTTTCGACTTCGGCGGTTAGTTGGTGCACGCGCGACACAATCCACTGGTCGAGTGGGTTTTGCAGCTGTTCGCTAGGGTCGGCAAAACTGCCACCCCATTCCCAATTGTCGACTTCGGCGTACATGGTAAAAAAGTCGTACATGTTCCAGACCATTGCCAGTTTGCGTTGCACGTCGGCTACTTCTTTGTCGAGCAAGTTAAAATCTTCGCCGCTCATCACTGGGCTGCTCATTAACAAAAAGCGCAGCGCATCGGCCGAGTATTGGTCCATTAGCTCGTTGGGGTCGGTGTAGTTACCAAATTGTTTGCTCATTTTGCGGCCGTCGTTTCCGGCTAATGTACCGGTGGTAATGACGTTTCTAAACGCGTTTTTGCCGAACAAACCGACGCTCACGGCGTGCAGGTAATAAAACCAAGCGCGCACTTGCCCGACGTACTCCACAATAAAATCGCCCGGAAAATTCGCTTCAAATTTTTCGACGTTTTCGAACGGATAATGGAACTGGGCGAACGGCATACTGCCGCTTTCGAACCAGCAGTCCAAAACTTTCTCGATACGCTTGTAAGTTACACCATCTAGCTCGAATGTCACGTCGTCAATCCAGGGGCGGTGGTAATCTTCCAGTTCAACGCCGGACAATTCTTTTAATTCTTGATAGCTGCCGACGACTTTGACGTATTCTTTGCCGTCTTTGTCCGTACCTTTCCAAACTGGCATGGCCGTGGCCCAAAAACGGTCACGGCTGAGGTTCCAGTCTGGTGCACTCTCGACGGTTTTAGCAAAACGGCCTTGTTTAAGATGTTCCGGGAACCAGTTTATGTCAGCATTTTGCTCTAGCATTTGTTGGCGCTGACCTTCGATGTCCATAAACCAACTGGGGTGGGCACGGTACATCAGCCGGGTGCCGCAGCGGTGGCAGTGCGGATAGCTGTGGCGGACGTACTGGATTTTCCACACGACGCCCCGCTCGTGCAGTTCTTTGGCGATTGGCTTGTTGGCTTCCCAAACATTTTGCCCTTGCCATTCGCCGGAGATATATAGACCGTTGTCGTCGATGTTGCTAACAAACGGGAAGCCCCTTTCTTTCGACAATTGATAATCTTCTTCGCCGTAGGCGGGCGCGAGGTGCACAATGCCGGTTCCTTCTTCTAAACTCACGTAATCGGCGTGCCATACCTTGTGGGCGTTTTCGCCGCGGTTCTCAAACAGCGGTTCATAGGATTTGCCGACTAACTCTTCACCTTTTAGTGTTCGGAGCACTTTATGCTGCAGTGGCTGGTGCTTTTCGTCGGTCAGAACTTTTTTGACTAACCCTTCGGCCATGATGAGCCTTTCGCCATCAACCAACACCTCGGCGTAGGTTTCTTTGGCGCTGACTGCTGTTGCTGTGTTGGCCGGCAGCGTCCAAGGGGTTGTGGTCCAGGCCAAAAGCGAAACGTCTTCGCCCTTGAGTTTGAACTTTACATACACGCTCGGGTCGGTAACGTCCTGGTAACTGTTGTCCATAGCAACCTCAGCCTTGCTGATGGGTGTAGCGTCGCGTGTACAGTACAAAAGCACCTTCTCGCCCTCGTAAATTTTCCCGGCGTCGTAGAGCTGCTTAAACGCCCACCAGACGCTTTCCATGTAGTCCCGGTCCATGGTTTTGTAGGCGCCTCTAAAGTCGACCCAGCGGCCGACGCGGTCGATGGTATCCTCCCACAAACTGCCGGTAGAGATCATATTCTCGCGACAGGTTCTAATATAGTCTTCGAGACTAATCTTTGTCCCGATGTCCTTTCTATCATGAATGCCGAACTTCTTTTCGGTAAACACTTCGGCCGGCAATCCATGCGTATCCCAGCCCCAAACA
>DASRJJ010000081.1:0-6125 GCA_035649555.1 Saccharimonadales bacterium (SeqCode) | reverse complement strand
AGTCCAAATGCCAAAGTACTGTTTATCGGCGAAGCACCAGGCAAAAAAGAGGATGAAACCGGGCGGCCCTTCGTGGGTGCCAGCGGCAAGTTTTTGACCGAGCTGATCGAAGGTATTGGGCTAGAGCGCAAGGACGTGTACATTACGAGTATTCTCAAGTATCGTCCGCCGAACAACCGCGACCCAAAACCGGCCGAAAAAGAGGCCTTTTGGCCTTATTTGTTGGCGCAAATTGAAGTTATACAGCCCGAGGTAATTGTTACCCTTGGCCGACATAGCGCCAATTGTTTTTTGCCAGAGCTAAAAATTGGCCATGAGCACGGCAAACCGCAGAAATGGCAAGGATGGACAATTTTGCCCCTGTACCATCCAGCTGCCGCGTTATACAACGGCTCGCAGCGCCAAATAATCATTACTGATTTTGCGCACATACGCGCACTTACTCACGGAAATAATAAATCTCTATCTTAATGTAAGAAAGGAAGATATGGATAACAACCAAAACAACAAACGCGGGCCGAACCCCAGACACGGCGGACGACCCAACAACCACCAGGGCCGTCCAAACGATAACCCGTTGAGTGTTCCAGGTGCCAGCATATCACGCGGTGCCGCAGTGCGCGCCCAAAAGCGCGCCCAAACCGACGCCCAGAAAATTGCTAACCAATACGCGGCCGCCAACCCAGGCCAAGAGGAACGCCAGGAACGCCGTGCCAATTTTATTAATGACCCAGCAACACTAAAAGTTATAGGCTTGGGTGGTTTAGACGGTGGCGGTTCCAAAAACATGATTTTGCTCGAGTACGCAGACGACGCGATTATCATCGATTGCGGTAACGACCTCGGCGTTGACTTGCCAGGCATTAACTACGGCATCGCCGACACTGCGTACCTCGAGGACATTCGCCACAAAATTAAGGCCTACGTGATTACCCACGGCCACCTCGACCACATTGGCGGTTTGCCACACATTGTGCCTAAGTTTCCGGCGCCGGTCTACGGAAGTCGTTTTACCATCGGTATGGTGGAAAAATCGTTCGAGAACTTTGGCGTTCCAATGCCCCAAGGTTTCCAGCTAAAAACTGTTACCATGAACGAAGAAACGCACGAAAAGCTCAAAATTGGTGAATTTTTTGTGGAGCTGGTGCGCATTACTCACTCCATCCCCGGCAGCACCTGTGTGGTGATTGACACACCCGTTGGGCGGGTAATCAACACTGGCGACTTTAGGCTTGACCCCGACCCACTCGACCACGAACGCAGTGACACCGACCGCTTGACCCAACTCGGCAACGAAGGTGTTTTGTTGCTAATGAGTGACAGTACCACTGCCGAACGCCCCGGCCGCACGCCGTCCGAAAGTACCATCGAGCCGACATTTATTGACTTATTTGCCAAAGCCCCCGGCCGCGTGTTTGTCGCGGTGTTCTCTAGTAACATCAACCGTATCCAAATGTTGGTGAACGCCGCCACCCAACATGGCCGCAAAATCGCCATGGATGGCCGCAGTATGATGAGTACGCTAGAAGTAGCTGTTAAACTTGGCATGATCCGTATTCCCAAGGGCACCTTTGTCCCAATGGCTAATGTGGCTGCCATGCGCGACGAAGATGTAGTGGTGGTTTGTACCGGTTCGCAGGGCGAACCCAGCAGCGCCTTGCAACGCATGGCCACCGGCGACCACAAACACATCAAGCTAAAAGAGCAGGACACGGTTATTTTGTCCAGCACGCCAATTCCCGAAAGTGGCAACGACAAGCTCATTGGTGACATGGTCGACGACCTCTTTAAGAAGGGTGTGCATGTTTTCCGCCATGCCACGCGCGATGTCGATGGCTGTGGGCCGTTGCACGTTAGTGGTCACGCCAGTCTCGAGGAGTACGGCGAGATGATTGCTATGACCAAGCCAAAATTCTTTATGCCAATTTATGGTGCGTTCCGTGGAAAGAAATATCATATCGAGGAAGCAGTCCGCCAAGGTGTACCGCGCGATCATTGCTTAAACGTAGACAATGGTGCCGTTGTTGGACTTACATCCAATAGTATAAAGGTGATTGGCGATGTGCCCCATGGCACTATTTTGGTCGACCAAACCGGTAACATCGTTAACAGTGTGGTAGTAAAAGACCGTGTGTTGTTGGCCGAAGAAGGCCTGGTGGCTGTAGTTTTGACCGTCGACAAAAAGAACGGTGTTTTGTTAACCAGCCCAGATATCATCAGCCGTGGTTTTATCTACATGCGTGATAACGAAGAGCTAATGAACGGCCTGCGTGCCGAACTTAAGCGCGCCGTGTCCCAGCGTTTTAAACGCGTGGACCTCGACCGCTTTAAAGTAGAGCTTAAAGACCACATTACGCACTTTTTGTTCGAGCAGACGCAGCGCAGCCCAATTGTTATTCCGGTGGTCAACATCATTGGCGGCAAGGGCGAAACCCGCACTGTCCACGCCGGCCGCAACGAAGGTGGACAACAGTCCACCGCTGGCAAATCGCCACAGCAAATGGCCGATGAACAACAGCGCCGTTTCCAGCAAATGCGCGAACGCCTTTTGGGTACCGACCCTCGCGTAGACTAAGTTAATACACTATTATTACAATCAATGCCCTACAGTCCTCTCCTGGAAATAGTTGCAAACAACGAAATCCCCTATTCTTATCCTCAGTTTCGTAGGGTCGAAGGTACAGGGCACGACCTCCAACACCTAATGGAGAATCGTGAACAACATTCTTCAGACCCTGCAACAGATCCAGTTCTAGCTAATTTTCGGGCAGAAATTGCATCTAATCTGGGCTTGTTAGCGCGTATGCATGAACAAGTCAACGACACCAGGGCCGCAATAAGCGCTGACGAAGAACGAGTAAACAGCTACGACACCGCGTGGCGGGATGACAACACAGTATTCAACCCGCACGAGGCCTATGTTTTAGCTGCAGCCACAAGAAAAGAAGAGGAACAGTTGGCAGCGCTGCGAGCAAAGGATCTACAGCAACGCAAAGCCAGGGTTTTAGAGAAAAAAAGTATGCTAATCGCCAGGGAACTGCTCCGACGTTGACACCAGAGGAGAGCAGGCTTATAGGCGACGAGTCTCGAAAATTTGCGCGCCTCCTTAACACACGCTACGCGAAAATCAATGCGGCCCGGACCGAGAGAGTCCGTGACTTACGCAAAGCCTACCGCGAAAACCCTGACATGCCCGTAGAAGAGGTGGAAGAAAAGCAACCAACCAAGGGCTTTACCCTTTTCTCTAAGATTAGAAAAGCCAAATAGTTACCTCACTATAGTTACGGCAGCTGTATCATGTGCAGCATGGCGTTTTGGTTTTTAGCAAATTCGTTGCCAGTTGTAGTCCAAAGTTCGAGCAACAATGTGGGAACACCGTGTTTGTCATGGAGCCAATCCTCAAACGCCCCGGTGGTGTCGTAAGTAAAGATGGAACCAGTTTGGCTGTTACTAGCGTAACCAAGATTAGATTTTTGGTCGTATACATGGGCAAGCCCGTCACTGTCGCCAGAATCGTTCGGGATGACAACCCCGGCCGCAGCGTGGTAAGTAAGCACTAGCCGCGGACTTTGCGACAAAACATAGTTGGCTAGCGCGCGCGATTCTGGCTCGGACAGCGGCGCACTGCCGCCACCGTTGGCATTAAAACTATCATCTGGCATGGTAACGCCTTGTTTCCAGTTGTTGGCAGGGAAGTTGCGGTTTAGGTCAACGTTATTGGCGTTGGTCCTGGTACTGGCAGCAAAGCCATCAGGGCTGAGGTTTGGAATGATAATTATTGTGCGGTGTGCCGGGATTTTGTCGGGGTTAGATTCTAAATAATCGGCCAAGCTGTTTAGGGTGTAGACCGAGCTTTTTTCGTCGCCATGGGTGCCACCCACAAAGATGATTTTACTCGCGCCGCTGCCAAATTTGTAAGCGGTAATACTACGGCCCTTAACGGAAGTACCAATGCCGAATGTCACTTTGCAAGTCACCCGAGATTGACGCTGCCAAGCCGAACCCCCGCTAATGCCAAATTCATTTTGCAGGCCGTCTAGTACCCTGACTGTTAACGGTGCGCAGATAGGAAAATCAGACGCGGGGTTTATAGTTATTTTGTTACCTGTCAAAGTAATGGCTGCTGGGACTTCCTTGCCCGAAACAGCCAGCTTAATGAAATTGCCAAGCGATTGCCCGGTTTGTACGTTGGTGTCAAATGTCAGCACGATGTTGCCGGCGGGGTTAACTTTGGAAGTGCCAATATTAATGCCTAGTACTTTCGGCCCACCCGAGGTAGAGAAGGACAAGACGTACGGCTGGGCTAAAAAACCACCGTCGGCCGCGCGTATTGCGGGGATAGTCAGCTCGAATCTGGTGCTTCGCGGCAACGGTTCCCCAAACCGCGTAGTTATTGTGGCGCCGTTTAGTTCAAAGGTAGCTGGAAAAGCCTGCTTTGTATCGCCCTCTAGTCGTTCAACTTTTGCGCCTTCAAAATTGAGGGCTTCGCGGTTAAGGGTTAGTTTTAGATCAGTTGGCTTATCGTACACCGTTTGTCCGGCGGAAATGCTGGAGCCGGCAATGGTTATAGCCTCGACAGTAGTGATTTGCTGGGCAATTAGCGTGGTGCCGGGCCCGTTTTTAAAACTACGGCTGAGTGTTGCCTGGTAGCTCGCCGACTGTGCTAACTCCAGCTTGCTTATGTCGCAGTTCAGTGTAGCATTCTTGGTTTTGCAATCGACTGTTCGCTTGTTGGCGGCTAGTTGGTAGCCAAAGACGGTGTCGTCGCTATTCAGTTGCAGAGTTAACGGCAGGGTAGGGGCGACTGGCTGGTCAAGCACTGCTTGGTTTGTGAGTATGGGAAAGACAGCCGTATCTATTGTAATTTTTTTGCGCAGTAGGCTGTTACCAAACATGATTACCTGGCGTGTATTGGCCTGGGGCGCCTGCAAGGGGTCGACACAAGTGCGGTGCGAATACAAAGCGAACGAGCCTATGGAGACACTCGCCTGGGGCACGGCACGGTACGATTCGCTTGATTGCTGTGTTATTAACCCTGGAAACAGCAGTGGCTGCACGACGCAATTACCACCTGCTACCGAAAAGTGTATGTTTTTTGGCAAAAAGAATGCCGCGGCAAAAAATAGCGTTGTGCCCCCAACGACCACACCCAGTGACAGCAAGAGGTGGCGGGGCGTAGACCACAATTTTACTCTGGTTAAGACAGTACGCCACTGGCTGGCAAGGCTGTGGAACCTTGTTATTGTCGAAGACGTGGGCTGTCTGAATGCTTGGGTTAGTTTGCGCATGTTTGTTTTCGGTTCTTTTATATATTTATATAAGCATAATCTTGATAATAAAGCAACAATACTAAGGCTTAGTTGACTATATTACAATAAAATGCTATTGTTTAAGTAGTTCTTAATTTATTCAATCCTATGCAACCACTTGATCGACAATCCGGCCGCCAAGAATTCACTAGCCCTGCTGCCTTTGGAGAACAAATCTATGCAAACGCCCTTGACGAGATCTCGCAAGGCCGGCGCTTAGCGCGGGGGCGTCATCGGGCAGACACTCCAACCATACCGGTAAACAAGCCGTATGTGTCGGCCAGACCCCACCGTACAGTTAGCAGTGAAGTTCTGCATCAACACACACAATTTTCACCGATACAGACTGTTGGTGAAACCGCTCTACTCCCGGTTATTGAGCGCCACAATACCTGACGGCTAATTGCCAATACCAATTAAGCCTCTTTTATAGCATGCGTTTAACAAGGTGATATAATACCCCTTATGGCACGCAAGAAACAAACACATAAGCAAAAACACGAAGACGTTGAACAATCGCCATTTTGGCCGCTAGCTGGGGGTATTTTGCTGTGTGTACTGGCTTTGTTTTTGCTATTTGGCGGTTTTGGTACTGGCGGGCCCTTGCCGGTCGGATTGTTTAAGGGCGCCTACGCGGCGCTTGGCTGGGCAGCATATTTGTTGCCAATGGCCTTGGTGTATTGGGGCGTTCATAAGTTTATGGCTGAAGACCATCAAATTCCGCTGGGCAAATTATTAAGTATGATCGGCCTATTGGTGTTTGTGTCGTCATGGCTCTTTACGGCCTTTTCTACGCTCGAAGACGGCGTACGGGTT
>DASRJJ010000080.1:0-4295 GCA_035649555.1 Saccharimonadales bacterium (SeqCode) | reverse complement strand
ACAAAAGGGCAGTGCCTAGTAAAATCATGTTTACAGGGATAGTTGCTATTTTATAGAAGTAGTTATACAATAAATATTCAACAGATAACTACTCCGTATAAACCAAGCATTACATATGACCAATTTTCCTCCATCCGCTCTTGAATCTGCATTTAATTTCCGTGACCCAACCTTTTATTCGTACATTAATGTGATAAAAACCGGCACCTATGATGCACCACCTATGCGGTTAATAGAGATGGCATCGGATATGTCAGGACATCACCACCCATTAGTTCGCTTGGCGGCAGGCTCGGCGGCAACCGAAGCGGGAACGGTAAGCTATTGGTCTGGAATCAGAAATGACTGGACGTTAAAAAATCGCGAGGAAGCTATTCGTATCGGCAACCTTATCTGGTATGGTATCGAAGACAAAGAATTGGAACAGTGCGCTCCAACTAACGATCCCGATCTTGAGGCTGAACTGTGGGCGCTTAATCTACGACGAAAAATGGCTATAGCATATCTGCCCGCGCTACAACTCGCGGCTCGTGCTCGTGCGGACAAACCCATTACAGCCCAGGATGCTTACGGGCGCTTTGCAAGAGTAAAACAGATCCTCCTACCTACAGTCGGCACTTTACTGGAAGATCCGGACGACACTTCGGCGCGAAGCGCAGCCATGCGCGGGTTAGCAAGTGAGATTGCTACTGCGTGGCTCCTCCAGCCAGAATTTTTAGAACCCGCTCCTCCTACAGCTTACGCCTTGCCACCCGAATATATTGTCACCCCCGCGTCATTGCGCGACGACCATCACGGTTACTCAGCTTACCGCTGTGACCTAAATACGTATTCTGTCACCGAAAAAGGGAAAAGAACGTCTGTGCAAGTGGGGACACCAGGACAAGGACCGCATCACAGTTTCGCGGTCACCAGGGCCGACCTTGGGGGTAGACTTGAACCAAAGCAAAGGTTTTTGCGACGGATATATCAGCACGAGGCAGGTCATACTGGCGACCGAGCATATCTCGCAGAGGCATCAGAGACCCTACGGGCCGGCTTGAAGCTCTACAAACAACAACACCCCAAACAAAGCCAGTACCAGCATGCGACGATTGAGGATATGGCCTAAGTAACCTAGTGGATCACTATACGGCCATCGAAGGCAATATAGGCAATTCCACCAGTTACAGTTATGGTAGCCTCTCTTTGACGACGAATGCCGGCAGATGTAGCGACTTGTTCTAAGCCTGTAGCGATTGGTTCAACTTTTACTCGGCTAGCCAATGCCGCGCGCCATGAATCATGAGCAAGCGACCGCGCTTTGGCAATCAAGTCCGATTCTTGGCCAAAAGCAGGGCCGAGTTCGCGGCGCAAATTCCTAAAATATGGTGTGTCAGGTCCATCGGTGAGTGCTTTGTACAGGATAGGGGTCGTCGCGGTAGGGGCGTATACAAGCGAATCAGGGCTAACAAGTCCGCTCTCAAGAGCCCTATGTACACCTATGCTTCGCTTAAACGGCGGCAGGGCGCCCTCTTGTGGTATGCCCTCTTTAGTTCTAATCATTCTTATAAGATCATCATAGGTAAAGGCTTTGCGATCAATATAACCGTATACAAAAACGTCATCGTCTACCGTATGGTCTATTGTGCTTGGCGCTATATCAACCAGCTGCATAATGGAGTTGTTGTCGCCATGTTTGTATACCGGTAAATTGCGCATTACCCCAGTCATTGCTGCATGTCCTGTATAAGATAAGCGCTGCAACACATTACCGCGTGTGACAGAGGGCGCATCAAGCAATGTGAATGAACCTTCGGTGGTTAGCGGATCAACGCTTATTTTTATGAGTGGAACTTCATTTGGGGCATAATCTTCGACATGCATCGGCGCCATACTTTTGCCCTCATGGTATGCATAATGGGCGGCCTCGGCCTCTGGACGGCTTACGAATAGCCCGCCGGGGAGGGGAATTGCCGTTTCAGCAATAAGATCCCTAGCTTCTTGCTCGGTTATATAGCGTGAAACATCGGGCAAGGTAAGGTTGAATTCTGGCATTGTATAAAAACTTGCGTCGCCTTTACCGTCGGCGGCGTCCGGAAAATATGCCAAGACACTATAAGGATTAGGCAGGTTTACTGTGTGGCTGGCTGCTGTCGTGTGCATGCCATTATCGACAATTGTATGTTTAGTAGGTCGCGTTGCATTACCTGTACGCACTGTTTTGTCAAAGTCGATGTCAGGACGTCCTTGGAATAGCACAATTGCGTTACTTCCAAGCGCATCCGTTAAAACGACTGGCCGGCCAGGATCGTCGTCGATCTGTTGCAGTTCGCTCGGCAGAACCGAACGTACTTCGCCCAAGGCCAGCAAGTCCGCCTCAAAGTCAGGTTTGAGATAATTCGACATATCCATAAATTATGACATACATCAATAGATAGTCCAGTACTGTAGTTATTTACTAGGTGCCCCGAAATCCAAAAAAATTTTTATGTAGAACCGAACAAAAATATATGCTATAACTGTATATTCATGAGCACCGAAGTAGCCATTCCCTTTGAAAAATATGAACATATTGCCAGCGCAGGCATCTGGGAGACGTTTCCTTTTCGCCGGGATCCAAGCGCGGAAGATCTCGCGGGCTTGGACGAAGCGCAGCTAGCACTGCTTGCAGAAATCAGCGCCGCGCTACCCGAACTCACCGCCGACACCCCACCTTACCCCTACCTCCGCTTGCTTTTACATAAATCTCCCGATGAAAAGGAAGACTTGTTTGTTTTTTATCCAGTCCTTACGCAAAGTCCCGAGGAACCATTTATCCCACCCGTCGAAACAGACGATGATCTGGCACGCATGGCCGAAGATTATTTAGTTAGTGCAATTTATCCGGACGAAGATGCCGCAGACGAACCTAAATCCACCGTCTACGACCCCAACGCCGCCCCATCTACGCAGAGCCCTTCGGTGACCCTAGAGGCGCTTTTACCGAAATCTGTACGGCCCATTGGCCTTCATCAGCCCATTGTGGACGCACTAGGCCGCCTAACGGCGAACCTTGGTGTTGCGTGGGACCCCAAGTCGCTAGAAGATGTTGCCGATGTGGGCACCGACTTTTACACCTTTAGAACCGAGGTCCCAGACGAAACCGTAGGCCTAACGCTAGGCGACGCCGTGTACAGGGTGTATGCAAGCGGTATAGTCGCAGCCGGTTTACGCATGGCGGTGTGCCAAACCATACGCATGGCATGGTGGCGTCCAGTAGTGGATAAGTTCACTAACGACCCTGAAGCACTAGAAAGACTTGTCAAAAACGAGCTGGCAGCACTCCCACAGGCTGATCGGCCTGCATACCTCCAGCTGCCGTCCGCGTAGCATGTCGGTATGAGCGCGATTGTAGATATTCATTTGGCGACATTTTTAACTAAAGATGGTATAGTAGTTTTTAATGTCTGCTAGTACGCTAACTTTTCATTCACCCCGACCGGTAGAGCTGGGTAGTATCAATCAAGCCGATTTTGACACGCTTGCCGCCACCTGTCATGAGATTGGCACTAAATACGCGACGCCAGATTTATGGCACGTATCGCCCGACTGCATAGATTACAAGATTGAACCAGATGGCACAGTCTCAGTTATAACCAATACTGAAGACGACTATGACGGCTCCTGGAGTGCGAATAAATACACACTGCAGCCCACCACTGGCGAAGAAAGTCGCCTGGTAGTTGACGCACTAAAGCCGTTCACGGCTGCCGGCCAAGGGTGGCTCCATGAGGACGAAACCGTTATAGCAGGCTTCTACCGGTCTTTACTAACCCCCGGGGCCGAAGGAGCATGGCACCCGGATAGCTCGTCCGCAGAAGAAAACTTTAAGGCCCTACTATTCTATGATTCGCTGCCTACCCAGTTTGCTATCGGCAGTTTAGTACTGGATCCATCCCACATGGCGCAGCCTCCCACACCGTATGTAATGCATCAGCTACTTTCGCACGGGCGAATTCGAATGGGTATCGAGCAAAAACCCGCAGAGCTCGTTATAGTTGATGGCCCGCCACCACTAAAAGCAGTCGGTATAACTCATGAACATTTGCATAGGGCCAGGCCAGTACCAGCGTCAGCAAGCGGTACTTTTCGTAATTTGCTAAGGTTAGTAACCATACGACCATAATAGTGTCCTAACGCCGACAATATCAGACTAGATGCTCTTTGACTGACACTAAAATGGCAGGGGTGGCAGTTGGAGGATCGAGCTCCTACTTACCCCTCGGATTACGCGACGAGAATTCAGTTAATTCAAAATGTGATAAATGGCTAAA
>DASRJJ010000079.1:0-4845 GCA_035649555.1 Saccharimonadales bacterium (SeqCode) | reverse complement strand
TGGCAACGGCTCGCCAGTTAGCGTCAAATGTGCTTGCGCCAGAGCGCGCGGGATATTAGTAGGGTCGGTAACTCCAAGGACCCGTTCTAAAACTGAAGTTTGAGGCATTTGAGACATAGGTAAAATGTATCACAAAACGACTTCTAGCGGCTGTCATCTTAGTTGGTACATAACTAAAAACTTTGGCCATTAAGACAGTTTTTTTGTTCGTCAGAAAGACCGGACATATCGTTAGCCCAATGGGGGTGTAGCGCCTTGCCAGCAAGGCGGTCAATGTTTGGTTTCCCTGCAGTAAATAGATGAGCGGCACCTAGCCCCACGCGCGGACGCGGAGGTTGCAAAGTTTACTTCTTCGATTTGGCCATTGTGGTGCAACGATAAACGGACAGAATTAGTATCTATAATCGGGAGTATAACAGGCCGCTCTTGTCCGAGGCCCTCAACAAATGCTTGGGCGCTTGATTGAGGCCTTCCCAAAGCTTCATATGCACCAGTTAAATCAGGCATGAAACTAAAATATCACCCTTACCATGCTTAATCAAAGTTATAACTATCATTAAGAAAGTTGGCTCTTGCGTGAGACTGAATATATAAACCTAAGTTTCGCTCTAGTTATTGCTACTATAAGTGCATGAGTAAACAGACGAAATACGTTGTGGCGGTCATCTTAAAGAATAAACAAAACCCTGACGAATTCTTGGTAGTCAAAAGATCGGATGATGATCCTGACCTAGGCGGTCATTGGGGTTTTCCTGCCGCTACAATGAAACAAGGTGAGTTACCCGAGGAAGCCGCCAAAAGAATATGCCAAGAGAAACTGAACTGTGAAGCAGAAGCTACACGATTTCTGGGAATAATGTTCCAAAAAAGAAACAGCCATGACATTTTCTTAATGGATGTAGATATGATGCTGATTGACGGACAGCCTGACGTACACGCAGCTAATACCGAAAACACAGCTTATGTAGACCAGAAGTGGTCAACTGACCCGGAGGATTTGAGAACGGCAGCAAATGGTGGTTCTTGTTGTAGCAGCATATTCCTTACTGATAAGGGGTTACTCGATAAAGACGATTGGATTGCCTCCCTTGAGGGTTCGGATACAGTAGGGTGATTACTGTTGGTTTCAACTCGCTATGGGTTCAAACTACTTCCTATTTTCTTGCCCTAGGTCGTTTAATAAAACAAGTAGCTGTTCCCGGTTTATGTTGTTCGTGTCGATTTTGGCCCGCTGGGCGATCATGAATCCTTGCAGTAGGCGTTGCGCCGTGGCAACATCGCGCCGCATAAGATATCGAATAGTCTGAGTGTTATTGAGAAAATGCTTGGATGTCACGGTCAGTGAACCAAACAGAGGCCCGACATCGGCCTCAATATTCATAATGTTTTTCAGTTCTATGCTGGCGGTTTGTGATTTCCAGAGAAAATCGTTGTGGACGATTGTTATTTTTTGCCGATCAATCTTCAGTGTGTCGGCAAAAAGTACAAACGGGAAAACTGTTCTGGCAACAAATAAATTGTCATGAGAACCTTCGGTTAGAATGGTAAGCTTTTCTGTCTCGGTTGCGACAACTTCCCGGCTGCTCTTGCTGCGCGAAGAAGCCGTACGAGCAAAACGAGCGAAAAAGCTATGTTTGTCCTGTTGGGTCTTGCGATGCTCGACTGACTGTGCTGAGATGTCGTGTTGCAAAATGGCATATCTGCCTAAAATCGTGTATGAATGTTCCATATAGTAATACTCCTTAAGCTTGCAATTGCTTATTTGGGAGCATAACCTTGGCGCAGTGCTTCTTTTTGAGTAATCGCTACGTTATTTTACTTTAAGCTGTTTAGGCTTTTTGATTGCTCTTCTTCCTTTGTCTTTTGGCATATGTGTCTCCGTCAATATATTGAGAGCTCCGCACCGCGAATGCGGAGCTCTTTTAGTACTTACGCGGCCGCAGGGTTAGTGGGCTCTGAAGGTTTTGGAGAGGTGGTTGACCCTTCTTCCGGCTTGTTCTCCGTACGGATATATTCCGAGGAGTGAACTTTTGATGGAGTTGGGGCGAGTGTAGTCATGATGATGTCCTTTGTTGGTTATTATTCTTGTCAGGCCAACATCAATCTTTTCATTCGCTCCTGCTAGAAATTTAGTGTTAGAGTGGTCTGCCTATACGTAGTATGCGCCTAGTATTGACAATTACCTAATTTCATATTAGGACATATTTTATTTTCATCATTGGGCCAGGTAGCGCCACAGGGACCATTACCAAGTATGGCGTCTCCGCAAGGGCGTCTTTGTCCGTCGGAACAGGGCTCAAAAACAAAAAGAACAGAAGCGTTGCCTCTGTTCTTTTTTGGCTCCCCCTACACCATTCAATCAGCAACCTGTCTTTGGAGTGCCAAGTAGATGGTAAGTACCTTAGAGATTTGGCAAAGCGTTTGGGATTGAGGCCGCCCTTAGCGCTGGCCCAGGCTGTGGGCTAGTCTGTTTTAAAGTTCGCAGCTTTCTTTTTGAGCCATGCCGGCGATTGTCGGACTAGGTGTTCGGCGTCGGCTGGGTCGGCCAAAATCGCCTTTACTGCTTCTTCGGCAAAGACTTTGTTTTGTGAACCTTTAGCCAGTACCACGGCACCGTCTTTGATATGTTGCTGTAGCTGCTCGCCTGCTTCGTAAGGCGTGGTACATGTTTGGACTTTGCAGCCGCGTGCGCGGGCAGCGGGCGCGAGGTATGTATTGGCATCCGGGCCTAATGTTATAACAAGGTCGAGTTGTTTGGGGTCACAGTATTCGCCTACTTCGGTATGGGCAGCTTTTGAGTAATTGCCTAATTCGTTCATGTTACCGAGCAAGGCTATTTTTTGCGGCGCTGCCATCCCATATAGAACATCGAGCGCGGCGATGGTTGCCGACGGGCTGGCGTTATAGGTTTCGTCCAAAATGGTGCTGCCCCGTATGCCTTGCAGCGTTTGCATGCGGCCACTCACGGGTGTCATTGCTGCGATACCTTGTGCAATTTTTTTAGTGGGCATGCCGAGCTGCTGGCCAATGATGGCGGCCACGCATGCGGAATATAGTTGAGCCTTAGCTACGCCCGTATACGATGCTTCGAGTAATGGCTTGCCTTTATGTAGAATGCGGAAAGCGTGGGCATTGTCTTTGTAGGTAACTTTGTCCAGCCTGTAATCAGCATCGGCACGGCCAAAGCTGATAGTGGGCTTCGTCAGCTCGGCAACGTACTCATTTGCGCACAGGTCGGCGTTGTATATTACCTGCTTGCTATAGGCCTGCGCGGCCAGTTCCTCATCGGCCACGGCTTGTAGGTCGGCAAAAAACTCCATGTGTTCATGCGCAATAGCCGTAACCACCAAGAAGTCGAGGTCAAGATATTGCCCAAAGGCAGCTATCTGCCCCGGCCCGTCGGTGCCAAGTTCTAGTACGACCACATCGTAAGGGTAGGCGCCGCGTATTTGCTGCTCATTACGGATGAACGCCGCCGCCCAAGCAAAAGGATTGAGCAGGCTGGGCGTTGCCTCGCCGAAAAAGACCAGTGGCACAGTAACAAGGTCGTTGTAGTTGCCAGCTTGAAACCGTACCCGGAAGTGTTGATTTAAGACTGTTGCAATGCCGAACTTGGTACTCGTTTTGCCGTAGCTACCAACCACGCCGACAGTCTTTATATTGTGCCGGGCATGCAAGCGGCGCAGCTGCCAGCCCAAAACAGCCACCACTAACCTTTTGCCGATATTCTTGAGCTGTCGCATGCTACATAACCTCACGCCTTACGCTGCTGGAAAGGCCGGTCAGGGTTGTATATGGAAACAGTCCGTGGTGCGTCCGTAGACCCACAACCGAGTTTGGTAGCACTGGGTCTTTGCTGATAACGACCACCTCGTCGTTCACGCCCAATTTCGTACCGTCCAGGTCGATTACAGTATGGTCCATACACACGCGGCCCAAAATCGGTAACTCTTTGTTTTTGTAGGTCACACAGCCTTTGTCGCTTAATTCGCGCGGTACGCCCTCGTAAAAACCAAGCGGCAAAACGCCGACCCGCATAGCTTTGGGTGCGGTAAAGGTGCAGTTATAGCTCACCTTATCGCCCCTCTGTAAATCCAGCACCTTAATAACGGTACTTTTTAGTTCCATGACTGGCTTAAGCTGCTTGAGGTCGGCATAGTGCCGGTCGTGCGGCAAAAGTGGGTTGATGCCGTAGGTGCCGATGCCAAGGCGTATAGCATTGGCGTACTGGCTGTGGATTTTGGTACTACCGGCTGTTTGGGCGATGTGAATGATTGTCGGCTGGAAGCCGGCAGCCAATATGCGGGCTACCTGTGCGTCAAATATCTTTAGCTGACGAGCATTAAAGCTGTCGTCTAGCTCGTTATCGGCATCGGCTAAGTGGGTCATCACGCCCTCAAGCTGTAATTTCGGGTACTGTTTAAGCGCAACCAGGTATGCCTCAAGCTCGTCGGGCTGCAAGCCCAAACGGTTCATGCCGGTGTTAAGCTCGACGTGGACGCGTACCGGCTTATTGAGTGCGCCAAACGCTCGCAGGCCTGCAATATCCTGCACCACAAACGAGCAGCGCTTGGTATCAAGCAAGCGCACATTTTCGGGAAAAATATGGCCCATCACTAGAATATGCTGGCCGGTAATGTCGCGTATTTTGGCGGCTTCAAAGTAGCCATCTACAGCCAGAAGCCGACAGTTCGATTTGCTAAGTATGGCTGCCGTTTCTTCAATACCGTGGCCGTAAGCGTTACCTTTGAGTACTGGTATAACCTCAAAGCCAGGGTGTTGCCTTTGTATAAGTGCTACGTTGCCGCGCATGCGGTCGCCGTCCAGCTCAATGCGATTGAGCGG
>DASRJJ010000078.1:0-8025 GCA_035649555.1 Saccharimonadales bacterium (SeqCode) | reverse complement strand
GGTCTATACCTGTACGTGGCGTTCGCCTATCTGGATGTTTACCAGGCTTTTTACCCATTTGCCTATCTTATAAAAAATCGTCGTATTGTTTTATCTATATTTGACGAGTTTTTATGATTATAGCATAAGTAATAGGCATTGATTACTGAAGTTGAACTTCTTATGCTACAATATAAGCGAAGTGCGTCGGTGTAGGGCCAGTATTTCATCAGTCCGTCGGAAGAATTATCCCGGCGGACTATAGTTTTTGCCAGGAAATAATGTGCATCATTATAGGAAAACAGTTAAGAAATATTGGCGACGCCAACGTGTGCAGGAATGTCCTTTTTGTGCTAGCGCCACGCTAGCCAACGCTGTTCGCGAAACCGACTTGGCGTATGTTGTGCCCAACCTAACTCAATACGACGTATGGGAAGGGCATGATGTTATTGACCATCTGTTAGTTGTGCCAAAACGGCACGTCAAAAGCATTGGCGAACTAACCGAAGGGGAGCGTCTGGAGATCATCGACATTATCGCCGAGTACGAACACAACAATTACAGCGTCTATGCCCGCGGTGTCGGCTCGGCCACTCGTTCGGTCGAACATCAGCACACGCACTTAATCAAAATGCACCATAAGCGTCCCAGATTTTCCCTATACCTCCATAAACCCTACATCTTTATTAAGTTTTAATGTACACTCACAGTACTAATGAGTGCCAAGTCTGATTTTTTGCAGCATGCTTGGGAAGTACCTGAGCCATACGAAATTTTTCGTGACGAAGAACTCGGTATTGCCATCCTCCCTACCATTAAACCTGTCAAGCCAGGCCATGTGCTAGTTATTTCAAATAAGCGCAGTTGGAGCGAGATGTCGCCCCGCGACACGGCCAACTTGTTTATAGCCGGGCAACTCGTCTGCGAACAACTAGTTGTCGCCTTTAAGGCCAAGCGGGGGACTGAATTGAAACGGTTAGGCAACGAATCGCCTACGCCGCATTTGCACTGCTTTCCTCGTGACGAGGCGACAGATGGCGGCGACATGTATCCGGGCACGCAACTTCAGCGGGCTAGTAATGACCAGCTGCGCCAAACCCATGACATTATGGTTGTTCAGCTCGAAAAGATAGGGTTTGCCCAAGAATTGCAACGCCGATTAGCGACATTATCTAATTAAAATTGTTACATATTGGAAGATCTAGCGTCCCATAGTAAGATATGTATTTGTTCTGTATTTCGGTAATGGTTTTTAAGGGGGATGGCAACATGAGCGAACTTGATATTGCAATTCTGGCGCCAATGGACGAACGGGTGCCACCACTAAAATATGGTGGTATCGAAAGGGTCGTCGATGGTCTGACGACCGCCCTAGCCAAGCTTGGGCATCGCGTGACTTTATATGCAAGTGGCGATTCGGTTGTGCCGGAGGGTGTTGAGCTGGTGCCCTGCACTGAAAGTGCCGTGCGGCTCAGGAGAGAAGCCGAGGACAAAGTAACCAGGTCTGCGCTTAGCGCCTTTGGGCTAGCCGAAGCCATTAAACATATGCGTGACCAGCAAAAACAGGGCCGCGTTTTCGACATCATTCATAATCATTTTGGTCCAGAATACTTATCCGTAAGAGACCTTATGTTAAACGAAATACAGGCCCCTCGGCTTACTACGTTCCACGGCCCTTTGTATGGCATGCAATACCAGACATTCTTTACCAAGGGCGGTTTCTTGGGTAATGAGCCGGTAGTTAACATAAGTAAAAATCAAAAAACGCATTTGCCCGGTGCTAATTACGTTTCGTTGGTATACAACGGAGTGGACACCGAAAAGCTGCAATTTAACCCTAAAAATAGGGATAAATTGGCCTTCATTGGGCGCAGCCATAAAGACAAAGGTATTGATGATGCTATTGAAATCGCCGCCGGCGCGGAACGCAATTTAATCATTGCGGCTAAGGTTGACCAAAACGACCGGGATTGGCATGAATCAGAAGTTGAACCGTTGCTAAAGCGTTATAAAGGTTTGGTCGAGTTTTATGGTGAAGCAGACGACACGGAAAAATCTGAAATACTTGATGACTGCGATTTATTAGCCCCGCTCAATTGGGCCGAGCCATTTGGTTTGGTGTATGCAGAGGCCTTGGCAAAGGGTTCGGCGTCAGTAGCTCGTCCCCTAGGTGCTGTTCCCGAAATAGTTAAAAACGGTAAAACCGGCATTTTGTCGCGCACAAACAAAGAGCTTATTCGTCGTATACGATCCGGGGAACTGGAACGTATAGACCGTACCCTCTGCCGCCAAGATGCCGAAGACATTTTTTCCTATGATGTCATGACAAGCGGCTATTTAGGCGCATATGGTGTAGTGCTCGCCAGACATTAGCCGTAGCCTATCTGGCATTAACAGAGGTTACTCTGATATAATGGCCCATACGCCCGCGTAGCTCAGCGGATTAGAGCATCTGTCTTCGGAACAGAGGGTCGGGGGTTCGAATCCCTCCGCGGGTACCATTGTAGACGAATAGCCTCTTCGGAGGCTTTTGTATTTGTTGGGCGGACACGGATGTAGGGCTGGTCGTAATTGACGTGGGTATATTAGTAGTTTATGATTATCATTCTATGATAGCTTCAAATCAGATCCGGGTACTTACCAGCGATGGCCGACCTCTTTATATTGCACCCTATAGCGAGACAGAACTCGCCAATTTTTGGCCGCAAGACACCACCGGGCTTCTTTATCCAACGTCCGAACTCGAGGCACTTAGGACAATGACACTTGATGCGTTTATATCTAACAGGCGCAACAACCAACACTTTGTGGAATGGGGCATATACCCTGGCGAGGTAGCTACGGAAAATTTTATAGGAACGATTTCACTTTCGGAGGGTCAAAACGATGAACGCACCTACACGCGCCTTGTTCGAACGGTAGGCACTTCTATTATGCGAGCCGATGCTAGGGGCAAAGGGGACGGAAGCCTAGCTAAATTAGCAGTTATGACCCATGCCCTTGAAGACAATACTTTGGTCTTGCAAGCGTTCACCTCACAAAAGAATGAGCCTGCCCAAAAATCTTTAAGAAAGGCCGGCTTTGTGTACGCCGGGTCGGAAAATATCTACAAATACCCAGGCGGGGAACAAACTCAGCAGTGGGTGTTCGCAGCCCCAAGGGCAACTGATATTGTGTCGGAAGAATATAGAGTCTCCCCAGATGACCTTAAGGACGGATGGCGGCGCTACGAATTGGCCGCGCAAGCAGCCGGAATTAGCCCACCAGAAATTGAAGGCTGAGAGCTTAAAGCCTAATAACTTGTGGCGGGAAGCCTTTTTTGAAGCCCTCAATCATAGCCTGTTGGATCTGCGGGGTGCGGAAATCTAGATTACCAAAACCCTTTGTCTCTACCCACATCGGCGTGTGAATATTCATGTCCAGTTTATTCATAAAACCTTCTTCGGAAGCATCCTGAATGGTAATATCACCGTGTGGGGCGACCTCGCATAAATAAATGAACTGTTCGTTATAGGGTTCTGGGTGTGGTTCGTAGTAAACCGGCCGGGCGGATGTAACCGTTAGGCCTGTCTCTTCGAGTAGCTCGCGCGCAAGCGCTTCCTCGAGTGTTTCGTTTTCTTTTACCTGGCCACCGACCAGCGTGTAGTACACGCTGCCATATTTATCGCGGCGCATTACTAAGGTTTTATTGTTTTCAATTATGATTGCTCTGACTGCTTTTCCCATAACCTAACAGTATACGGTAAATGTTTCGATGTACAATGATACAATGCAGGTAATTTCTTCGCTCTCGGAGGCCGAGGCGTTGCTTAAACGCTACGCGCCGGCCAACTTGACCCGTCCGGCATACACGCTCGACCACATCCAGCGGTGTATGGAATTTTTGGGTAATCCGCAAAACCGCCTGCGGGTAATCCACGTTGCCGGCACTTCTGGCAAAACCTCCACAAGCTATTATATTGCCGCCTTATTGCAACAAACTGGCAAAAAGGTGGGCTTAAGCGTGTCGCCGCACATCGAATCCCTCAACGAACGGGTGCAAATTAACCTGACACCGTTGGCCGAGAAGGATTTTTGCAGCGAGCTAGCCATATTTTTCGATTTAGTGCAGCAAAGCGATATTGTATTGAGTCGTTTTGAATGTTTGGCGGCTTTTATGTACTGGGAATTCGCCCGCCAAAAGGTCGATTACGCTGTTGTCGAGGTAGGGTTAGGTGGTACGCTGGACGCGACCAACCTAGTGGAAAACCGGCACAAGGCATGCATAATTACCGATATTGGTTACGACCACCAAGAGGTGTTGGGCAATTCCCTGGCCGAAATTGCAGGCAACAAGGCCGGCATTATTGGCCTACACAACCAGGTGTTTTGTTACGACCAAGGAGCGGAGGTTACTTCGGTTATCCAACATCGTGCCCGCCAAAAGCAGGCCGATCTACGCTTTGTGGACCAAGAGTTACCGGAAAAATTTGCCTTTTTACCTCTGTTTCAGCAGCGCAATTTTAACCTAAGCGTTGCGGTAGTAGGCCAGCTGTTAGAACGCGACAGTTTGCCACAACTTAACGACGGGGCTATTTTGCAAGCCGCCCAGGTGCATATACCGGCGCGGATGGAGCAATTTACAGTTGGAGGCAAAACAATCATTTTAGATGGCGCGCATAATGCCCAAAAACTCCAGGCATTGCACGATAGTTTGCTGGTGCAATATCCTGATCAATCAGTTGCGGTGCTGGTAGCGTTTAAGGCCAAGCAAGCCAATCGTATTGAGCAGGCAACAGAGGTGCTTAGCAAGTTGGGTAATCACATTATCGTTACAACATACGGCACGCCCAGTGCTATAGAGCCCTACGGCGAGGATCCAGCCATTATTGCTGCCTTATGCAAAATACATGGCAGCCTTAGCGTCGAAACCATTGCTAACCCAGCGCACGCCTTCAGGCAACTTCTTAGCCGACCAGAGTCTGTATTGCTTATAACAGGATCATTTTATCTTTTCAACGACATTCGTCCGCTTCTAAAGCCGGCAAAGTAGTGCTACACTATACTATTAAAAGAATTAAGTTTCCTTGGGTGAATTAAATCTATGACATGGCAGTTATTGCTTTTGGGATACTTGGTTCTTGGAACCGTCAGTTATTTATTGCGTCGCCAACTGGCTAAAACTTTTGCCAAAGCTAACAGGTTGGTGAATGCTTTCTTTTTCGTGGCCGTGTTGTACCCTATCGGGCTCTTGGTTGCTGCCTTTACAACGCCCGATTTAGCCATTGGTTGGACAAGCGTTTTGCTATTGGTGATATTTGGGGCGATTTTTCCGGCGAGCAACTTGCTGGTGTATCGCGCCAATCGTGACCTCGATGCTGGGCTATTTACCATTATTAGTGATCTTATTCCGGTAGTAAGCATTACCGTCGGGTGGTTAGCGCTGCACGAGACGCTGAGCGGTCAGCAACTAATCGGTGCTGCTATTATTTTGATGGCTACGCTACTAGTAACCCTGCCACAGCTAAAACACCACATGGTCCATAATAAGTCGGCGCTAATTTGCGCGATTGTCGCGGTGGTTGCTATTGGTGTTGGTTTTGTTTTCGAGCGTTACCTTATGACACGCATGGATTTTGGCGCGTACTTGATTTTTGGTTGGGGCGCCCAAATGGTGTGGGGGGTTTTGCTAGCTTTGCCTGAACGGAAATCATACAAAATGTTACTCGACCCCAAAATTCGCGGCAAACTCCTTGGCTTTAGTATCACTAGCGCCTTGCGCGGGTTGTGTATTGGTGGGGCGTTGTTCCTTAGTGGTAACGTGTCAGTGGTTATGGCTTCGGCCAGCTTTTTGACGGTATTGGTAGTGATAGCTGCTTACTGCATCCTGAAGGAAAAAGAGTGGCTGTGGCTAAAACTTGGCGCTGCAAGCCTCGGTGTTGCCGGATTGTTGCTAATCAATCTGTAGTTCAAACTTAATGAACTAAAGATGGAAAAGAGACAAGCAGACGGGGTTTAAGGGGTAAAAGCACGCGGGGGCGGGCGACCTGTGGTAGCATCGCCCGCGACCGGTTGGTGTTAGTCGGTGAGCCGACTGGGCGGGATGGACCTCTTGTCGTGCTCCGCGGCGGCGGCCTGGAAGTCGTCGTACGAGACGACGCTTGTGTTCTCTGGCGTCCAGCCGAGGCGCGCGAGGATTGCGGCGATGATCTGGTCTTGGAGACGGTCCCATGTGTACATCGAGTGGATTCCGATGGTCACGTGATCAACCTCCAGGATCACGATCTCCTCGATGCCGGGAATGGCAAGGATTGCCGCCACGAACTTTTGGGTCGGCTGGTTGGTCTGGGCGTTGAGTTGGTTAGCGCTTGTGATGCGCATGGTCTGCCGCCAGTTGGTCAACTCGCCGGTGACGAAGAAATCACGGAACCTCCGATCATCCCCCTGCGCGATGCCAATCCGGTTGGCGTGGAGCTTGTCAATGTCCAGCTTGGTGCCGGTGGCCATGCCGGTCTGATCAGACATGATCAGCCTTCTTTCTCCTCAACTTTGGTGCGACGGACTTTCCGTCGTGGCCGGTGCGCGTTAAACTTTAAACGTGCAAGATGAGGAGCCAGCGCACGCGGCATGCGTTTGCTTCTCATCTTGCATTGTCTGCTTGTCAAAGTACTTTGGAGCTTACCTTCGTTCGCTCAACAAAGTTTGCATAGAATACCTTAAGTAATGCTTTTAGTCAATGTACCTAAGAGGCAATTATACCCTCAAGCCATAGTGGTACGATTTTGAGCCAGTTATCAGTACATCGCGCCCGACGATTTTAACATACCGCTGCCCCGTCAGGGCTGATAAGGTAACTGTGTAATGCGTTGAATTGCTGTTGCTGGCGGGGCAGCTCGACCAGTTTTTGAGAGTAGAGATCATCGAGGTCATCTACCTTGACGCACCCATACTCATTGTGCGTGCGACGGTGCTCCCCATGCACGACCTGATAAATGTCCTTGGTTGCCGCTGCCTGTATCTTATCGTGATAGCTGGTAAAGTGCGTGCGAGCATTGTTTGCCCAGGTGACGGCGGAGTGCAGTCCCCCGTCTTTGTCGATTAGGCTCCTGGTGGTGGCAGCAAGCGCGGCCTTGCCACAGTGCTCGGCACTCTCCCTGAGACCCGACGGTTGGTCATATGGGAGGATAAACCGTCGCCAACTCTGTTCTTTTTGTCGTCGATCCGCCAGGGAGTCTTCGAAGCTTTGGTGTGCCAGCCGCAATAACACGCCAGCCTCCTTACGGTGCCAACGCTTGCCGTCTATTGTGGGTTCGGACTTAGCGTCGCTGAGAGCCTGAATGGCTGCTTTCATGGCCGTATCGCCTATGGTATCGAGCATATCAATCATGGCGGTGTCGAAGAGTTCGGAGATCAGTATGTTGGCGGCCAGGCCGGCAACGTGCTTGCTGGCCACGAAGCCCACGAATTTCACGGCGTCAGTTTTAATATTTGGCAGTTTGTTATGGGCGCCGAGAATCCGATCTAAACTTTCCAGGCCGAAGCTCATGGTGGAGGTCAATCCTTTGGTGCCGAGCTTAGGCATAACGAATCGCAGGTCATCGTGGTTCGGTCCTTGTTGGAGCCCGGTGAGGTACTGTTCCGGGGTAGGGTTCAACTCGGTCATTAATACATTTTTGCACATCGTTACGCACCGTCAAAAATCCGGCTGTTCTACGCTTCTGCTCATCCGTCTGGTCTCAAAATAAGAATGAGATCGCCGTTGGGGAGACAAGAACTTGGCCATGTTTAGGATCAGGTCATCCTAACGGTTAAGTCGTGCAGCAATAGCAAACTGCATAAAGTATCGGTCAAGACTTTGAGTGGCCTCTGGTGTTGCTTTGTCGTTAAGCGCTACATCAAGGAATTGTTCCTTGGCTCGAAGCACTTCTTTTGATTTGGGTGACTTTTGTGCAATCAGAGCGCGGATGGTGGCATCGAATAGGTCGATAGCGCGGCTAACAGCCTCTTCGTGGTCTTTTGAGTTTGGCTGCCCTTTAGTCTTGAACGACCGACCAACCTCGCTGTAAA
>DASRJJ010000077.1:0-6648 GCA_035649555.1 Saccharimonadales bacterium (SeqCode) | reverse complement strand
GGCTCCGAGCGCACTTCGTATTTGCTGGTGATGTCGTCAAGAAACTCCTTAAGGGTCGTACCCTCGATGTTCATAATCTTCAATACTTCGCGCGCTAACACCTGGCCATTTACTAATATTATGGGATATTTATCGGCGAAGAGCTCTGCTTGTGCCGCGTTATTGAACGAACCGGTCGTTACAAATATACCCAACCACCCCCGCTTGAGTCTGGCGGCTACTCTAGCCAACTGAAGTCCCGATATGCCACCATTTATAGGGTCTATACACTTTGCCTGGCCTAACACGACGGCTGATGTTTTGGCGCTTTCGATGCCTACATCTAATCTTCCCACAAAGTCTATGCCGCCATCGCCAGCTCGTTTTGTAATCCAGCCGCTATAGTAGTTTGTCCCGAGTATTTTTCCGGCTATCACGGCAGCTAGGTTCTCGAAGAGGTGTCGGCCGTCGTTACTTTTGTTGCCGCCGTAGTAGGCGTAAATTGCCTCGAGCGTGTCCCGTTCCTTCTTGGAGTACTCTCTTTGTTTTTGGATTGGAATGATTTTGGAACGTGCAGCGTTATGCCGGATGTGGGGCGAGTCTATTGACAGCTTGCCGGTTGCCCACTGCTTCCACGCAAGGGGTGCATAGCGTAGGGCGTCTTCTGCCGTGAGGGCCGAATTTCTCCTGTCGTCTATCCATCTCCAGTCAAAACTTTCATTCTCGTTTGACATATTCAGGAGGAGCACCTCGAACACTAAGTTACTGTAGTATTCTGACCCTTCGACTTCCTTTTGAGCTCGTGTAAAAGCTTGCAATAAAATGCCATAGCCCTGAAACGATCGATAGCCTTTAGTCTTGCCGTTGACTAGTTCTTGTTTAAAGATTAGAACGGGCGGTGCTAGAAGCCTTGCTCCCGGGTCCTTATATAGCTCCAATGCCTTAACTAGCATTTTATTGCCCCTGCTCTCGAATGGAGTTATTTCTGAGCTTTTATTATCACCGCTGTAAATGGCGTATCCTGCCGCTGGGTTGATGTCATCAATCCAGGGCGTCTTTTTTGAGCCTTCCGCAAATGGATTACTATGAAGGATTATTGCAGGCACTCTCCCGTCTCTTTTGACTTTTGCGTATTGAAATATGCCTTTTCCGCTGTCGACCCCTGTTTCGTAGGGCCCTTTGGCGAGCTCATAGTAATCACGAAATTTTAGGTCCTTTACCTCGCCAAACTTAAATATCTCCCCTAGCCTAATCGAGTGGGTATCGCTTTGCATTTTGATCTTGCCGTATGGGCTAGAGCCCTTTGAATAATTCGGCAATCGGCACGCCTAGGGACTTTGCCAAACTTTGCATTGTAGCTATGCGCGGCCACTGCCGTCCTTGCTCAATATAAGAAACGGTTAGCGCCGTTACATCGGCCTTCTCTGCGAGTGATTCTTGGGTGAAGCCTTTGGCGCGACGAACTTCGGCCAATCGTTTGCCAAATGCGGATAAATATTTTGCTTCTTTCGAGCTTCTCATACATTTAAGCGTATAGAACCCTGACTACTAGTAACACTTAGTACTACTAATAGTTTGACGGATATGTTATTGTAAATAACAGGTAAAACTATTAGAGTTAGTAATAGCTATGGGTTTAGTAGATTTTCCGTATAACAAGTCAATTCCAGAAGAAATAACATGCGTATTATGCGAGCGAAAAATCTTGCGGGCGGATACCACAATCGGACCGCTAAATGCCGAAGGCGAAGTAAGCCTGCTGTGTAGCGGTCACTTGTGGGACGACCTCAAATTCATTGACGAGCTTGCCGACTACGTGGCCGAGGAGCGTCGTAAGTTTTTCTACGCTAATGATCACAATTTAATGCAATTCGGAGCACCACCAGATGTACGCACTCTATACTGAGCAGCGCGAAATTAACGGCAAGAACTTACTTTCTTGGGATTTAGCGCACCACCTGTACTTGCGTTCCTCGCACGACAAGGTGATCGTCGCAACAAATAGGCCGGTGGAGCTACTCTCTGCAACGCGCAGACAATGGTTAAAACCGATGCGCCAGGCAATGCGGCAGAGGTCTAGCACTCTCAACGCCGTTCGGGCGGTAGAACTGACCAACCAGATCTCCTATATGCAAAACTTACGTTTTTCAGCCAAACGGCCGGAAGACTATCTTGATGCGGATGTTACATTCGCAACGGCCGACGACCTGATAAAGACCGCGCCGATTTGTCGGACGGCTTATGTAACCTATGACATCGGCAAAGAAAAACTGCATATGTTAACAAGTTGGATGCCGGAGGGCGGCGTGGTGGTGACATACGCCCATTTGAAGCCAGTAGTAATTAGCCACGGAAAGGATTTGAAAGATGGCGCAAACGCTCGAACAGCAGATCAGAAGAGTTATCAAACAGCAGTACGGTGAAGAGTTATGGTCGTTTCGCGAAGATGTGAACTACAAGAATGCTACAAGAGCTTTCGTAGCTGATGTCGCTAGGGCGATCAAGGGGGAGGTGGAATATGCGAGCGACCTTACTGATGAAGTGGCTAAGTACAACAAAGGAAGCGGCGTTGACCGGCCATTGGCGGGATCATAAAAAAGCTGCGCATTAAAAAGGGCGTCGCCCAAGAACAACTCGCTGCCAGCATAGATGTTTGTGTTGAGTTCCTGGATGCCTTAGAGAGCGGGCGTATTCCTGCATCCGTGCATTTATACGTAGAGGCCTACCATGCTTTAAAACCTACCAAGAATGAAATGGCGACTTTTACCGACGGTATCACCCAATGCAAGAAGCCCGAAGAAATGATTAGGGACGTTATTGAAATCTATTATGGTATGGGATTGTGGTCGTTTAAGCCGAATGTGAGTTACGAGGAGGCGATTGAGCCGTTTATAAAGTCGCTGGCCGCGTTAGCAAAGTCACCTAACTGACGCCGTATTGTTCCTTTAATCTTTTTAAAGAAGCCTGGAACGCGCAGTCGGGCGGACAAGTATTCGGGTGGGCTTTGGCATGGCGAAGCAGCTTAGTCATGGTGTTTTTTAGGATGCCGCCGTCAACTTGCGCCATGTATGTGTAGACATTCATTCCGGCTGCTTCGGCTTCTTTTTGTCGTTCTGCCCAAAATTGCCTGGCCCATTCCTCCTTTCCGTGCTTTGTGTCAGTTGTCGTACCTACCATTCATGCCTCCTTGTTTGACTTGTTATAGGCTTCAAGTTGTTTCTCTAATTCGTCAGGGTCGATTCGCCCTGTTCGCCGGGCGGTGAGCTTCAAGTACTTTAGGAATTCAGTTGCGAAATCCTTGTTTGCATCTTCCGGCTGGAAAATGCGCAAGTAATTAACCATACTCTCGATGTCTTTGTCGTTGATGTCGTAGAAATCTGCCATATGTTGCGCCCAATATACACCTAGTTAGTCAACTTATCTATAGCAATAAAGCGGGCCATTTGCCAGGCGAGTTGCGTGGATTCGATGCGCCGCATAATTTCGCAGCTATCGTTCTGTGACAAGATGTTGAGACTGCCCTCCCAAAGCACATTGCGGTCGAGAATCGCCAACTTGCGGTGGTGCTTGCCGGTGAATAATACTTGGACGCCCATGTGCTGGAGGGTGGATATGGCGCGCGTGGCGTCTTCGCGCATATACTCCTCCTCGCACTCCAGCGGGTCGCGTGTATTTACGACCACCTTCACACCCTTGCTTTTGAGCTTTTTTAGAGTTGGCGAAAGTGTGGCAAGCCGCCGCTGTGTGATGAACGGCGACTCGATAATTAGTTCGCGCTGGCATTTTTGCAGGTCTTTTTGAAAAGCAGGGTAGAAGTTACTATCGCTGAATAGTGTTGAGCCGGTCAAATCCGCCGCACCGTTCTGTCGCTTGAGAAGGCTAAACATTTTTCACCTCCTCGTCGCCAACGCCCAGCTCCTCCAAATGCTCACCGAACTGCTCAATTCCATCCCAAAAATGTTTCGCGGAAGGTCCCCGCAGGCTCACCAAAATTATCAACAGATACGAAGAGTTCCAGAAAATATAGTCTGGGACATTTTTGTGTTTCTCGCCTCTGTAAATTTGGGGTTCGACTCCCATAGAGTAGCTACACCTATGTTGAAGTGTTCCAGAATTTTACCCACAGGAACAATTTACCACTAGCTAAGTATAGATAGATGAAAATCTGTCTTGACTGACGAGTAGACTTGTCATATCATAGAACTAGCAACTTTGGAGGGAGAACAATAATGACAGAAGACATTGGAAGCGGCACAGCTCAGGGTGTAGTAGATTTCCTCAGTTCTCTAGTGAAAAAAGGCCGATCCCGGCCGGGAGTTGTCGCGCCTCTAAAAATTGCATTGACAAAAATACTAGAGAAAACAGAAGGCGATAATTGGCAACGCGTCGACGTGACTAAGCTTGATGTAGACGACGCAATCGTACGTTTTAAGAACCTTACTCTAGGGACTTATACTGATGCTAGCTACAGGGCGTATGAGCTCCGCGCAAAACGAGCTATTGATTGGTATAAACATTTTTTAGCAAATCCTGGCTGGGTTCCAAAAGAGAGCCACAGGGCAATTACTACAGAGAGCAAGAGGCAAGTTAAGGCCGATGAGGACAAAGGAGGACAGGCACGCTCCAATGATAAGTCTGCGCCCATTCAGGCCAGAGAACTGCCCTCCAGTGATAATGCCACCCATTCTAGCGCACCATATCAGCCACCAAAAGCTGAACCTATTTCTTATCCCTTCCCTCTACAAAGCGGAGATATGGCGCGAATATATATGCCGAAAAGCGTAACAAAGACAGATATAGCAAGGCTCTCTACCTTTCTAGAAGCGCTAGTTATTGAAGAGGCCGGGCATGAAGAAGGTCTATAAACTGTATGTAGATGAGCTAGGCATGTCTCATCCCGCCAGCTTCGACAAATCTCCTTACTACATTCTGCTCGGCTGTGTTATTGATGAGCAATATCAGCAGGAATTAGAGAATCATGCCAACAACATCAAATTTAAGTATTGGGGAAGAACAGATATCATCTTCCATTCGGCCGATATGGCGCGTAATGTTAAAGAGTTTGCCATATTCGCAAATGACGATACCAAGAAAAAAGAGTTTTACAACGATCTGTTAAATATGCTTCAGGTAGCGCCTGTTACTATTACTGCGGCAGTAATAGATAAGGAAAAGGCTCACAATAGCTTTTGGGCAGAGAAAACCGTTATAAAGCGGTCCGCAGAAATAGTACTTTTTAACTTCCTGGCGTACATTTACACTAAGATGCCTTGTAGGGGTAAGGTCATAATAGAAGCCTCCAGTATCGATCGTGACGCACAGTATTTAGCGGCATTCAATCATCTTCTAAGCCCGAGCTTTAGTACCAAGAATAATGTATTTAACAATGTTCGTGACCACTTGACTTCCATCAACTTTGTAACTAAACAAAATCACGATATAGAATCACAAATTGCGGATCTATTAGCCTTCGGCATTCGTTGCAAGCAAGACGCAGGCATTGAATATCCTAACGGGTCTTACGAAGCTCGGATTGTGCAAATAGCTCAGTCAAAACTCATGAAAATGGCCTCAACTATGGGCAAGGACAAGAAAAAATACTTTAGTCTCATTCAACCAATGCAGATCACGCCTAAACGAATTTTGAAACCAAAAGAAAAGCGCGGTTGAGCCAAATGGTCTCGCACGCGCTTTTAATGCTATACTAGCAAGTTAGTAGCTTTTAGTCAACATAAGGCCGCTTTCTTTGTATCCTCTTCTGGCCAGATCATTCTCAATAATCTCCAGGTTCAAGGCGAGTAGCTTTTTGTAAAGCAATACCAAGCTTGGATAAATAGTGTTCCATCTTTTATCCAGTGAGGCCACCACGAATTAGGCCCACTGAAAAATGGGCTTTTCGATAACGCTACTCCGGAATTATCTTTTAAATTTTTATTTACTACGCTCTTTTTTGGCTAGCTTGCGTGGCCTCGTGTCTCTCTGCCATTGCAAGAATGCTATTCTCCTTACCATCATACCTTTTGGCTGACGGTCCGCCTTTGAAGCGCCGGTAATTGTAAGTCTGGTGATGGACGGCGCTATGGGCAGAATCTTGGGCTATAGTTAGTAGCTTCTTAATAGTTGGCTGGTCTTTGTTGGCAATAATTGAGCGATACAGTTTAATAAATAACCCGCTTCTTATAGCGTGATGTATATGCTGGCGTGCGGGACAAATTGCTGTTTCTGTATCGCTAAACCGCGTCATGAGTAATTTACTTTTTATAAATGTCATACCCGCCCAAGCGAGAGCATCCTCTGTCATGGTTTGGGTATGGCGAGGGTTACTCACCGCATCCTTAGAGATTTCGTTATACGCCATGAGGGTCAGCGCTAAAAAAGGGGCAAGCAGGAGAAAGCCATTGAATTGTTCGAAAGGGCCTTCCATCACTGCTTCCGCATTATTCCACTGTTCCTCTGTAATTTTGCCCGTAAAATAGAAAAAGAAGAGCTCGGTCTGTAAATTATTTAAAAAAGGCAGGTGTGCTGCCTGATATAGGGCAGGTACCAATACAATATCGGGATGTTGCGGTGCTTGGTCCAGGGATTCTGAGATGCTTAACAAAAAGCGTAGGTCGGCAATCTTTGTTGACGATGGCATCTCTTGCACATAAAGATCGTCATACAACTCTC
>DASRJJ010000076.1:0-3135 GCA_035649555.1 Saccharimonadales bacterium (SeqCode) | reverse complement strand
TCAATGAATATCAGGGCATCCTACGTCCGTCCGATACGCCGGTGTATGCACTTGGTAACCATGACAATGCTCGCGTGGCCACCCGTTTTGGTCAACGCGCTGTTTTTGCGGCAGCCGTTATGCAGTTGACGCTCCCAGGCGTGGCTGTATTGTATTATGGTGACGAGTTGGGCATGAGAAACCGGTTTATAGACCCGAATAATGTTAAGGATATTCAAGGTAAGGGTACGGCCAACCAGTCATACAATCGCGATCCGGCCCGATCGCCTATGCAATGGTCAGCCGAACTGAATGCTGGGTTTTCGACAGGTAATCCCTGGATCCCCGTTAATGACGATTACCAGCAACTAAATGTCGCTACCGAGCAGCAAGATCCGGCTTCTTTGTTGTCTACTTACCGCTGGCTGATTAATTTTCGGCATCAATCAGAAACCCTCAAATATGGCAGTTATTTGCCGCTCGAAATGCATCATCCGCAATTATTCGGCTTTATACGGACACACCAAAAAGAACGCCTGGCCACTATTATTAACTTTTCGCCCAACGAGTCTGCACCGCTGGAGGTAAAAGACAAAGTAATTTTTTCTACGCACGGTCCCCAGGTCGACCCACACCTGATGCAACCACTCGAAGCTCGTATCATTCAACTAGAAGATTAGGAGGAATCATGAAAATTGGCGTTGCTGGCAGTATGCAGCACATTGAGAAAATTTTAGATATCGCCGAGAAACTTAGGGGTATGGGGCACGAGGTGTTTACGCCGCAAAACCCACACCGGTACATCGGTAAAAGCGATGATGAAAAGGAGGCCGTCAAACTAGACGAAAAATATAACCACGACGCCATTCGTGAATTTTGGAAGCCTATGCAGAACGCCGATGCGCTGGTTGTTGCTAATTACGACAAAAGCGGTATTAAAAATTACATCGGCGGCAATGCGTTTTTAGAGATAGGGTTCGCCCACGTCTTGGGCCTAAGAATTTACCTGATGAACGACATTCCAGACATGCCGTATTACGGCACCGAAATTATTGCCATGAAACCGGTTGTTTTACATGGTGATCTTTCTAAAGTGAAATAACAGGGGGGCTAGGTAAGTTGTTTGGGATCGTAGACGCGTAGTACTCCGGCCGTTGCATCATCCTTTGGGGGAAGGTATGGTACCCAGTTTTGACCATCCCACACTACCAAGTTAGTATTCATACTTATTCGGTAGG
This sequence comes from Saccharimonadales bacterium (SeqCode), assembly GCA_035649555.1. Taxonomy (GTDB): domain Bacteria; phylum Patescibacteriota; class Saccharimonadia; order Saccharimonadales; family UBA4665; genus DASRJJ01. The sequence continues at coordinate 1,918 of DASRJJ010000076.1, read as the reverse complement.
GAAGGGTTACAAGATTCTGGGCGGCATCCTTGGCTGTTCGAGCGGCAGAGGGCAGGACATTACCAAGGAAATAGTGTGGAGTTTGGGGTAATCGGGTTGCGGCATGTGCGTTGCCAAAAACACCATCGGTCATCATAAGATAAATATTCCCCGGCTCTGCATGTACTGCATGGATCTCGTCGTGGGTTAGTTCCATGGGCAAGGGTTCGCCGTTCCTCGCGTCATTATATTGTATGCCGGGTTCTGGACGGCCCTTGCCATCAAACCTATTGGCTAGCATTCCACCAAGCTCTTGTTCGCGGGTAAGTTGCGAGAATTCCAGGGGTTGGCTGGGTTTCCATTCGAGCGTCAATGAGTCACCGCTGCCAGTCAACACGAACCCGTTCCGCACTATAAATAATCCTTCTAGGGTGGTTGAAGTCTCTACTGCTTCAGGGTGGTCATCGACGTATAGTTTGATCATGAAATCGCCATAGGGCAGTACGTCGTTAGGTATGGCGTTCAAGGCCTCATCCATTGGCATTTCCCGTATGCGAAGCTGGTCAGCCCGCTGGATGACAGCCTTAACCACTACTTGGCTTGCAACCCAGGGCATGTGCTCTTTGCCCACGCCATCGGCAATAAAGAGCCCCTCTTTAGTAAATGCTGCGTAATCGCCATTGGGTGGGGCATCAGTAATACCGTGTGCCTCAATCCACTGCGGCGTTTTATGTTGAGGTAAAGAGAACACGCTTCCCTCAATGAGAAGACCGTTCTTGAGTCGAATCATTTTACTAACTATAACATAATAAAGAATTATCACGAGGCATGTTCCAGGATAATTCCGTCCCTCGTCGACATATTTAATCAAAAGTTAAGAAGTTTGCAGGCAACACCTGCTACAATGTCGCCGTGCTTACAAAAGTATTGCATTACAAGGTGCGCAGGTGGGTACTGGCGATTGCTGCTTGTTTGGCGGTATGTGCCGGTGTGGTTTTGGCTAGGTTTGTTACCTGGGACAATGCGCAGCTGCTGTGGATTATCGTACCGTTTGTAGTGTTTGGCCTTCGCAAGCAGAACGCTCTGGCATTACTCTTGCTAGTTATACTTTTTGGTGGCCTTGGCTGGTGGCGGGGCAGCGAGTATATGCACAAGCTGGCCATCTTTGAATCGTTTCATTATCAAAAAGTAACCTTAGTCGGCAAAGCTACCGACGATGCGGTATATGGGGAGCGGTATCAGCTAGAATTTGCTATGTCCGACGTTACACTGACCAACCCCAATCAAACGCCACTCGTAGGCAATGTCATGGTGCGGGGTTTCGGCGAGGCAGCGGTCTACCGTGGGGATGTAGTTAGGGTAACGGGTAAACTGTATCCGACCCGGGGCAATAACTTAGCAAGCGTTAGTTTTGCCGAGCTGCAAGTGCAAGAGCGTGGGACTTTTTGGGTGGACGAACTGCGCCGCAATTTTGCCAGCGGTATGTATTCAGCGCTGCCCGAGCCGGCGGCTTCGTTTGGGCTTGGTTTGCTCATTGGCCAGCGCAGCACCCTGCCAGACAGTACGAAAGAGCAGTTGCAACACACGGGTCTTACGCACATCATTGCGGTTTCCGGCTTTAACCTTACTATTATTGTGCTGGCCTGCCGGCGGTTGCTGGCTAAGCGGTCTAAGTTTCAGGCAACGTTTGTCTGCCTAGCGCTCATCGGATTATTCTTACTTATTACAGGATCGAGCCCGCCAATCGTCCGGGCTAGTGTCATTAGTGTATTGGCTATCGCAGCCTGGTATTACGGGCGGAATATTAAACCATTGGTTTTGCTCCTTGTAGCGGCTGCTGCGACCGTGCTGGCAAACCCGTTATATCTTTGGGGGAATGTCAGTTGGTACTTGTCGTTTTTGGCGTTCTTTGGGGTTCTGGTTTTAGCGCCGCTAGTGA
>DASRJJ010000075.1:0-6888 GCA_035649555.1 Saccharimonadales bacterium (SeqCode) | reverse complement strand
GGTGGCTACTGTTAACGGTGACACGTTGACTGTCGACGCCAAGTCACTGTTGCGACACGATGAGTGCAAATGGCTGTGCCTGGGGAACGAGCGCTGGGTAGAAGTAACGATCCACGCGCCATCACTCGCCACAGTAACAATCAACGGCATAAACAATACTTTTGTAAGTAATGAGCCGCTTGGCGCCAATGCGACTATTCGCGTTGGCAATGGTTCGGAGGTCACACTAATGAACATGGTCCCAGAAAATGCAGAAGTAGAAATTGGCCAACAAACTACCCCGACAACCTTACGCCTTAGCGGTATTCGCCCGAGCCTGCCAGATGATACGATTTATGTGTATGGCCAACACGTAAGAATCTCCAAAACAGAAAACCTACATTTAAAAACGAGTTACAACTGCCCATGGCCAATACCAAATGTGCACATTGACGAAATGCCCAAACAAATCGCTATCAACGACGATAACCCTATAAAAACTGAAGACGAACTAGAAGCCCGCAAAATACAAGAACACGCCACCTTGTACAACTGTGTGGGTGTTGGATTGCCAATCTACGACTAATCTATTGGCTCATCGCGCCGCAAGGCGATATAATCAGAGGCAATGGATTACAAGAATCAACGAATTGCTGCTGTTGCTGACACCCTAAGACAGCAGTTTGAAAAGCTCCAAACCAAAGCCGATATTTTAAAGGCGACCGAGCTGAAGGCCTTGTATGCCGAAATTCCCACCTTGCCGCCAGAACAGCGCAGTGTGTTTGGCAAAGAGATAAACCAACTGCGCCAAGAGCTAGAGCAGCTTGTGGCCAACCATCAAGAAAAAACCGAAGCTCTGCCGCCTATCGACGTTACGGCCCCCTTTGCCGTAAACACGGCCACTAGCAAGCGTCCGCGCGCTTTGCCAGCCGAGCAAGGCAGTAAGCACCCGTTAATGGCCGAAGTCGAGGCTATATCGGACATTTTTTACCGCATGGGGTTTAGGGTAGAGGAATCACGGCAGCTTGATGATGATTACCATATGTTCACCAGCCTTAACTTTCCCGAGGACCACCCGGCCCGCGACGATTACGACACCTTTATGACAGCCGAAAAAGACAAAAACGGCCGCCCATTTATCGCCCCAGCACACACCAGTACCATGCAAAACCGTTTGCTGCAAAAGTACAAATCCGAACTAGAAGAGGGCAAAGCAATTGCCGTGCTAGTGCCCGACCGTGTGTTCCGCAACGAAGACCTCGACGCCCGCCACGAGCACACCTTTTACCAGCATGAGGGCATGTACGTCGGCAAAGGTATTCACGCTGGCCACCTTATGGCCACCCTTAAAACGTTTTTGCAAGAGTATTACCAGCAACAGATCGAGATTAAAACGCAGCCGTTTTATTTCCCCTTTACCGAACCGTCGTTCGAGTTCGCCCTAAGTTGTCCGTTCTGCCAAAAAAAAGGTTGCAGCGTTTGTAGCCAAAGCGGTTGGATTGAACTGCTCGGCTGCGGCATGATCCACCCAAACGTACTCAGGATGGCCGGAATTGACCCAGCGGTGTACACCGGGTACGCCTGGGGCGGGGGCGTTGAACGCCTGGTGATGATGAAATATAACATCGAAGACGTAAGACACTTCGAAAGTGGTAAATTAGAATTTTTGAGGCAATTCGCATAAGGAGGTAAGTATGGGCTCGCAAAATGATGCCGCAAACAAAGTCCAAGAAATACTAAAGCATAACATGTATTTAGTGGTTTCTAGCGTTGGCGACGATGGCTTACCGTGGGGTTCGCCGCTTTTCTTTGGTTTTGATGTTGATAATACGTTGTATTGGCGCTCTTGGACGGACAGCGTCCATTCTAAAAATCTGCGCAAACGACCAGAGGCATTTGTTTGCATGTTTGATTCGCGGCAGGAATGGGGTAAAGGTGAGGGGCTTTATCTGCAGGGTCGCGTGCAGGAAATAGACGACGCCAACGAGGCCAAGTTTGCACTCGATCGTATCGATGAGCGCTCTCCACAGCGCAAACAAGTCGCTGAATTTTTACCGCCCGGCCCCAGGCGCCTTTATAAGTTTGTGCCCGACAAAGCCTGGATCAATTCGGACAAAGCTATCAATGGGCAATTCGTCGATGTCCGAACGGAGGTTACATTATGAGCAAGCAAACATTATTTGACAAAATTGTAGCCGGGGAAGTCCCTAACTGGAAAATTTGGGAGGACGATAAGTACTTGGCGTTTTTGACTCCGTTCCCTAACACGCCCGGTTTTACCGTGGTTATCCCTAAGACAAATCCTGGCGACTATGTATTTGCCGTGGATGACACTGAAATTTTGGGATTAATGAAGGCGAGTAAAATCATAGCGGGGCTGCTCGAGAAAGCACTAAAAGTAAAACGTGTGGCAGTAGTATTTGAAGGTACCGGCGTGCAGCACTTGCATGTCAAACTGATCCCACTTCACGGTAAATTAGGCAGTGAGACTAACGTGGGGAGCACACACCAAGAGTTCCACCCCGAGTACATCGGTTATATCACTACCACCGAAGGCCCGCGAATGAACGACGAAAAACTAGACGCCATGCAAGAGAAAATACGGAAATACCTCCATGAAGGTTAGCCTTAACCATATTAGGCACTACCGCGACAAGTACAATTGGTCGGACGATCCAGCGCCAGATGGCGTTGACGCGTTGGTCCAAAAAATTGGTGCCCAACTTGCCGCAGTAGAAGAAGTTACGCGGGTTGGCGACCGTTACAAAGATGCGGTAGTAGTTAAAGTGGTTGCTTGCGAAGATCACCCAAATGCCGACCGGCTACATGTATGCTGGGTGGATGATGGCCGCCAGGTCAAAAATGTGACTCGGGGCAAAAACGACCTTGTGCAAATTGTGTGCGGTGCGCCAAATGTTCGCGCCGGCATGCTTGCCGTCTGGCTACCACCTGGTAGTACAGTCCCTAACACCGTGGGCAAAGACCCCTTTATGCTCGAGGCGCGCGAACTACGCGGGGTTGTCAGTAACGGTATGTTGGCCAGCCCTAAAGAGCTGGGCATCGGCGATAGCCACGAAGGTATTTTGGAACTCCAAGACGACGAAGCCACACCCGGCACGACTTTTGCTAAAGCAGTTGGCCTGCAAGATGACGTGGTGATTGACATGGAGAACAAAATGTTCACGCACCGGCCCGATCTGTTTGGTTTAATTGGCATTGCGCGTGAACTGGCTGGCATTCAGGGCCAGGCCTTCAAAAGTCCGGACTGGTACCGTCCCGATGCGGTTATTGACGAGCCAACGCAAACCGCCTTGCCGCTCGAAGTCAAAAATGAGTTGCCCGAACTCGTACCCCGATTCGTTGCTTTTCCGGTAAGCAACGTGGCTATCAAACCAAGCCCCGCCTGGCTGCAAGTAGCGCTAAATCGGCTGGGCGTTCGCCCTATTAACAACATCGTCGACCTGACCAATTACTACATGATGGTCACTAGCCAGCCAATCCATGCCTACGATTATGACAAAGTTAAGGCTTTTAGCGGTGGCGACAAAGCTGTACTTACGGTACGTCACCCCAAACAAGGCGAAACAATAAGGCTGTTAAACGGCAAAACAATAACCCCGCGCCCACAGGCAATGATGGTCGCTGCAGGCGACAAACTCGCTTGTGTCGGTGGCATGATGGGAGGCGCCGAAACAGAGGTAGACCACAGCACTAAAAACGTCATTTTCGAAGCCGCTACGTGGGACATGTACGAGATCCGCCGCACCTCCATGGCCAACGGTATTTTTACCGACGCGGTTACGCGTTTTAACAAGGGCCAAAGTCCGCTGCAAAATGTTGCGGTTCTAAAACAACTCCTCGGCGATGTTGTGCAGCTAACCGGCGGCAAACTGGCCGCCGCAGCGATTGACGACAACCATGTACCACAGGACGTTCGGGAGCGTGGCAATCTGCACTCGCCAGTTATCGTTACAGCTACTTTTATTAACGAGCGTTTAGGTTGGGACTTATCACCCAAGCAAATGGCTACCCTACTCACCAATGTAGAATTTGGGGTAGATGTAAAAGACAATGAACTGACGGTGGCGGCGCCATTTTGGAGGACCGACATTGCCATACCCGAAGATATTGTCGAGGAAATCGGCCGTCTGCATGGGTACGACCACTTGCCGCTAGATTTACCTGTCAGGGACCTTACCCCTGCGCCGAAAAATTCGCTTTTGCAAGTTAAGTCGCGTATACGTGATTTGTTGGTCCAAGCCGGTGCTAACGAAGTACTCACTTACAGTTTTGTACATGGCAACTTGCTTGATAAAGTGGGCCAAAACCGCGAGCTTGCATTCCAGCTTAGTAACGCCCTCAGCCCCGAGCTGCAGTATATGCGCCTCAGTCTCAGCCCAAGCTTGCTCGAAAAAGTTCACCCGAATGTCAAGGCAGGCTACGACCAATTTGCATTGTTTGAACTAGGCAAAGTGCACAACAAAACAGAATTAGACGAAGACGGTTTGCCGCGCGAAGGCCAAGGTTTAAGCTTTGTGTACGCTGCAGCCGGCAAGACTGCGGCCGACCATGACGATGCGCCATTTTACCAAGCTCGTAAAACACTGGTTGACCTACTGGCTGCCTTTGGCGTACTCGAAAGCCTACGTTTTGTACCACTAAAGGACGGTACCCATCCGGCCGGTTCGTGGTTGGCGCAGGTGACCTCGCCATACGAGCCTAATCGCAGTGCCTTAATAAAGGACGAGAAGGGCCGAGTATGGGGGGTTGTCGGCGAATACCGTGCCGGTGTACGCAAGCAGCTCAAATTGCCCGACTTTACAGCTGGTTTTGAGTTTGACCCATTACTGTTTATAGAACGCCCCGCAACAAGTGGGTATATTCAGCTGCCGCGTTTCCCTAAAGTCGAGCAAGACATTTGTTTACGCGTGCCAGCTAGCACCACCTACCACCAAACGTTTGACTTTGTGTGGACGCACCTAAATGGGCACCGTCCGGATGCTACCTACCATACGCTTGGGCCAATTGATATCTACCAAAAAGACGGCGATACCGATCACAAACAGATTACCCTGCGCCTCAGTATCGCCAGCTACGAGCGCACACTGACTGATGGCGAAGTAAACGGGTTACTCGACAACGTTGCCACGGCCGCGAAACAAGCGTTGGGCGCCGAACGGGTGTAGCGCGAGGTTAAAATTACGACAGCAAAGGGCTGGCTCCTGGGCAAGCCGATGGGTATAATAAGTCAGACCGGAGGGTAAAGGTGCCATGTTCCCATGTGGCAAAGTGGCCCTTCTAAGGTAAGGAGTTTTATGACACAACGGCGTGATAGAATTATCGCTCTAGTTTTGGCGATTTTGTTTTTTGCCACCTCAGTAGGGGTCAGTTTGGCCGTGGTGTGGCAATTGGTGTGGGGGGACGACAACGCTACTGTCCAACCAATTGATCTAAATGCTCCGCTAAAAGGGACGCAGTTGTCTAATTTTACGCCAATCGAAAAAGCTCAAAACCTCGAAATCTTTGACCAACAAGTTGGTACCGGCAAGGAAGTAAAAGCCGGCGACACCATTGAAGTAGATTATACTGGCGCCGTTGCGGCCACAGGTATTATTTTTGAAAGCTCATTAGACGCCAAGCAGACCGCTACCTTAAAACTAGTCGATGGTCCGGGCGGTGTTATTAAAGGTTGGGTCGAAGGTATAGTGGGTGCCAAAGAAGGCGGTTCACGCCGGCTGGTTATACCCGCCGACAAAGCTTATGGTGCCAACCCCCCAGCCGGCATTCCGGCTAACGCCGACCTTGTGTTTGATGTTACTGTCCACGGTGTTATTAGCAATAACCAGGAGTAATATAACGTAAAAAACACAATATATAGGGCCTTGCGCACAGCATAAGCACTATATACAATAAAGCATAAGCACAAAAACAAAGGCAACGAGGAGAACGGCTATGGTCAAACACATCACTATTTTTACCACCACCACTTGCGCATCTTGTGGCATGGTCAAAAAATGGCTAGATACCAAGGGTCACCGCTACGAAGTAATCAATCTCGATCAAAATCCCGAACGCCAGGCCGAAGCCCTTGCCCTAAGCGGTGCTTTAACAGTACCAGTCACCGTAGTCACTAAAGAAGATGACGCCAAGCACGTAGTGGTCGGTTTTAATTTGGCTAAACTAGCCCCGGCTCTAGCTTAAAGTTGTTATGGCGCAAGATTCACAAACTCCTATACACGAAGTAGTTATGATTGGTGCTGGCCCCGCCGCCCTGGCGGCTGCCATTTACACCACTCGCGAAGATGTCGAAACGGTACTGTTTGAACGCGGGGTCATAGGGGGTTTGGCTGCGGTTACCGACTGGGTGGATAATTACCCTGGCTTTGCCAAGGGTATTAGCGGCCTGGACTATGCCGAGCAGCTTCGCCAGCAAGCCGAGCGTTTTGGCGCCAAAATTGAACTGGCCGAGGTTACTAAGATTACTGACGAGGGCCAATATAAACGCCTTACCACCACGGACGGTGACGTTTTGGCAAAATCTGTGCTCATCGCCACTGGCAGTGACTACAAAAAAATCGGCGCACCGGGCGAACAAACATACTATGGCCGCGGGGTGCACTATTGTGCAACCTGTGACGGTGCTTTTTACCGTGGCAAGCGATTAGTCGTGGTAGGTGGCGGTAACTCAGCTGTGCAAGAATCGATTTTTTTGACCCGATTTGCCGAGCACATTGACATGCTCGTACGCTCGGACCATCTTAAGGCCTCCGAGGTGCTCCAGCACGACCTCAAGAAACATCAAGATAAAATTACCGTGCATTTTAATACCACAACTGACGAAATTGTCGGCGCCGAGGTAGACGGCGTGAACCGTGTTGTTAAAGTAGCAGGCACCGATACGACCACCAG